>NZ_JASJFE010000076.1:0-3703 GCF_030067735.1 Microcystis sp. M53598_WE2
AAATGGGGCGAAAGTCTGTGGACTCTGTGTAAGACAGTACATGGTTTTTTAACTGTGGTATGCGACGGTGGTGGAAGCAGAAACTTAAATCGTGAGGTTTAGGAATCGCCGCACTTTTAGGGCGGCGAGGATGTCAATAAACATCCCATCTAGACCTTCGGGATGGTTATCAGTAAAAGGAGGCTCGTAGAGCGCCCCCGGATTGATAACTCCGTTTTTAGCGAGCATATCGATGATATTTTCGATAAAACGGATTTGATTGGCCGAGAAGTTTGTCCCCTGCAAATAACGGGCAAAAGCTTGTTTAGCCGCTTGGCGTGCCGCTACGCGGATCCCTGCGGGATCGAGTCCGACGATTTCCAGGATCAGAAGCTTGAGGCTTTTTGTCTGGCCAAAAACCTCCTCAAAACGCTGACGGCTCTCAATTTCTGCGGCCGAAAATAGCATCTCCTCTAGGGCAGATAAATCCGTCTCCGTTAGGGGGATATTGCGCCGCAACTTAGCGATCGCAAGGTGATCCTGATGCTGACGGATATAGGCCTCCACTTTCCGGCGATACTGTTCGCGACTAAAACCGGTCTGATGGGTGGGAATATCGACAATCTGCACCTCCCCCATCTCATCGACAAAATCGGTGATCACGATCTGCTGCTTTTGGCGATCGATAAACTTGACCAGATCCCGGACACGCACCCGAATCCCCTCCACCATTGACGGCGTTGCTCTGGTCCACCAGCTTTCGTCCTGCACCTCGCGAATCAAGGCCAATTGCCCCTTAATCATCGGTATATCGGGTTTAGTCTCCAGTTGACAGAGAATATCCCGCACTTTGTCCCGCAATCGCTCATAACTACGGTCGGCCTTGAGAATGGCTAATTGCAGTTTCACACAGAGAAGGTCGAATTCCTTGGCCAGGGGATCCTCATTGGGCAGACTATTGGGTAAACCGGCCAAGGAGTCGGCAATGGTGGCCGCGTCCTCCTGACTCAGGTTGTTCCAACGCTGGCGCTGACTAAAGGTCTCCACCTGCGGCAAACGACGACGCACGAGGAAATTATCCCGGGGCATGGTGGCGATGTGTTGATGGAGTGCATCGAGCAAACTCGTGTATAGGTCGCCGGCCCGATCGACTTTGTAAGTAGAGGACTGCTCTCTCGCTCTAGGTGTTGCGCTTGGCTGGGCGGGAGCGAGACGGGTTGCCAACTCGAGGCGATGTTTAACTAGGCGACTGGTGAGGCTTTCGGGTATTTTCTGGCTTGTTTCATCGATATCCTGCTCGAAATACTCGAAATTCCCGCAGAGGTCGAAGACCAGAAACTCGGTTTTATGGTTGCCAGGCCCAAACAAATCCTGACAGAGACGGGTCCCGCGCCCGATCATCTGATTGAACTTCACCCGGGAGAATACGGGCTTAAAAAACACCAAATTGACCACTTCCGGCACATCTACGCCGGTATCGAGCATATCCACCGAGACGGCCAAAATCGGTTCTTTGTTGGCTTCGCTGAAGTCATCGAGCAGACTCTGGGCGTAATTGTCGTGACTGTCAATAATTTTGGCGAAATGACCTTTGTAGTGAGGATAGTTACTGTTAAAGCGATCGCAGATACATTGGGCGTGTCGGTGATTACGGGCAAAAATAATCGTTTTACCCAATCGATCGCCACTGTTGACCTTTAGCCCCCGTTGCATCAATAATTCTAATGCTTGATCCACGGTGTCGATATTGAATAACCATTGATTAAGGGCAGCCGCGTTGATTTCCCGCGGTAGTTCGCCGGTTTCCTCGTCCCGGAACTTCTCCTCGTAGTCTAGCTGCTCCTGTGGGGTTAGCTCACTGTATTTAACCCCAGTACGCAGAAACTTAAACGGTACAGTAACGCCCTTGGGGGGGACGAGGTAGCCATCCCTAACGGCATCATTTAACTCGTAGGCGAAGGTAGGCACGCCCTGGGGTAGCTGGAAAATGCGGTAGGTGTCCCGGTCTATTTCCGAGCGCGGCGTGGCAGTTAGCCCCACCAGCAGGGCATCAAAATAATCGAATATTTCGCCGTATTTCTGATAAATGGAGCGATGGGCCTCATCGACGATCACTAGGTCAAAATAACCCACCCCAAAGATTCGCCCCTCTGCATCCATGCGATCGATGGCGTTGAGCATGGTTTGATAGGTGGAGAAGATGACGTTAGCCCCCGTCACGTCCTTGCTGCGGGTCAGATGCAGGACGGTAACGCTGGGTAGATGACGCTGAAAGGCTCGATAGGCTTGCTTTAATAGGGCATTGCGATCGGCCAGAAACAGGACTCGGTTTACCCAATTGGCACTCTTGAGCAGTTCCACCAATGCGATCGCAGTTCGGGTTTTGCCGGTTCCGGTGGCCATAACCAACAGGGACTTACGGGCGCAGTTTTCTTCAAAAGTTTCGGTAATGCGGCGGATGGCCTCTTTCTGGTAGGGACGGCCGACGATATCCTCGTTAATGGCGGTGTCCCTGAGGCGTTTACGGTGGGAACGGCGGAAAATTAGCCGTTCTAGCTCGGTTTTTCGCAGGAAACCGAGGACGGGACGGGGGGGATAGGCGAGATCATCCCAGAGATAGGTTTCGTAGCCGTTGCTGTAGAAAATAACGGGGCGTTGGTTGTAGTCTTTTTCTAAGCAGTCGGCGTAGAGTTTGGCCTGATGTTGGCCGTCGCGGGGGCTTTTGCTGCTGCGTTTTGCCTCCACAACGGCGAGGGGTTTGCCGTCGTCGCCCCATAGTACATAATCGGCGAAACCGCGTCCGGTATCTCCGGGCTTTTGGATGGGCATCCCCTGCAGCTCGAACTCGGTGACGTTGGCTGCTTTGGTATCCCAGCCAGCCTCTTGGAGTAGTACATCGATCAGGTAGCGGCGGGTGTCGGCTTCGTTGTAGTCGTGCCGGTCAGCGATCGCTTGATTTTGGGCGAGGAGGGCATCCCGTTCGGCCCTAGCGGCTGCGAGTTCGGCCTCGGTTTGGCGCTGTTTTGCTTCGGCCAATTGGCGCAGGGCATCGCTTTGGGACAGGCGTTTTTCCAGGTCTTGCAGTTGTTTGGGAGCGGGGGGTGCGGCCGGGGGTATCTTCTGGCGATCGAAGCTAATATCGCCCAATTTTCGCCCATTCTGCCCATAGTAGCGCACGAGCCAGTAGGTGAGATGAAATAGTTCCTCGATCAGGTGCAGGGAGTCCCGTTCACTGATGGGGCTGCCATGGTGGGCGGCGTTGTTGCCGACTTTGTGGATGGTGCGAATTTTGCCGAAAAGTCCTGGTTTAAGGTTATCTTTAAAGGTTTGCTCGTGGATGAGAGCGCCTAGGTTACTTTCCCGGGGCAGTTGCAGGTAGGGGTCGTTTTCATAGAGCCAGCAGACCATTTGCTCTAGGACAAAACGGGTATAGAAGCAACTGGCCCGGGGGTTGCTGAAGACTAATCCCTCCGCTTGGCTGGCATGATCGTAGATTGTCGGGAATTGATCTCGCAGGAAGGAGAAGTTTGAGTCCATATTGCGCTCCCCAGTCTATAAATTTATTATCCCCAAAGTTTTGGCTATCTCTATATTTTACTTGGTTATTGTTTAACAGTTATATAAAAAAACAGCAAGTTCGGTTATTTTATCTAGGGTTTTCCCTCGTGACAGTGTGAGATGATAGGAATCTTGGTTAATTGTCCAACGGTCTTTTTTAATGGCA
>NZ_JASJFE010000293.1:0-1002 GCF_030067735.1 Microcystis sp. M53598_WE2
AAAAAATGCAAGAGTTTATCCGGGAGGCAAAAATAGCTTAAAAGAGTATTTCTTTTCATTTGATCCTTTTGACCAAATTGCAACTCAGCCAACAATACCAACCAAGAAATTAAAATTATGAGTAAAATTCGCTTCGCTACTGTCTGGTTAGCCGGTTGTTCGGGATGCCATATGTCCTTCCTCGATTTGGATGAATGGCTGTTAGAATTAGCCGAAAAAGTTGACGTGGTGTATAGTCCCGTCGGCTGCGATCTGAAAACCTATCCCGAAAATGTCGATGTCTGTTTAGTGGAAGGAGCGATCGCTAATCAGGATAATTTAGAACTAATTCATCTAGTCCGTCAAAATACCAAAACCGTCGTTTCTTTTGGTGATTGCGCCGTGACTGCTAACGTTCCCGCTATGCGGAATATGTTAGGAACTGCCGATCCCGTGCTAAAAAGGGCTTATTTAGAGTTAGGAGATAACACCCCTCAACTACCAGAAGAACCCGGTATCGTTCCCGAATTATTAGATCAAGTGCTGCCCGTCCATCAAGTCATTCCCATCGACATTTTTATGCCGGGTTGTCCCCCCGATGCGGACAGAATTCGCGAGACATTGATTCCGATTTTAAAAGGGGAATTACCCGTGATGGCAGGGCGAGAAATGATTAAATTTGGTTAATTGAATCAGTTATCAGTTATCAGTTATCAGTTATCAGTTATCAGATTTGAGTTTTAAGTTTTAAGTTTTGAGTTTTGAGTTTTGAGTGAGCAGTATGTATTAAGTGAGCCTCATCAAATGCCAGTTTGCTGCTGTCTTTTCGCTGATTATTGATTACTGATCACTGTTTACTGATTGGGTGCATCTCACATTTGTAGAAATACCGACAATCAGCAATTATCAGTGACTCCTAAATTATTACAGATGTGTCAGCAGCCGCGTGTAAGCATCCCACCGAAAAACTAATGCGCGGGGGGTTTGGGGGCGGCGCCACGCCCCCAACGAGGGGTTTGGGGG
>NZ_JASJFE010000092.1:0-8098 GCF_030067735.1 Microcystis sp. M53598_WE2
CATCAGCAAAGGTAATCGAGAACCGAGGAAAAAATGCGGTCGGACTGACCGTGTTAGAAAACGCTCGCGGAGGCGATCTGACGGGGATCGACCGGGTTAAACCAGGTCGATCTAGTTAAAAGCCTAAGAACCGAGAATCCCCCGCTACACCGCGCGAGCGGTTAGCGGGGGAGAGTCAAAATCGAGTGTCGAATTTGAGTAGGAGACGGGATAAAATGGCCGATTGGCAGGAAATAGAGGGGGGGATCACGGCCCCAAAAGGATTTAAATCCGCAGGGATGGCCGCGGGGCTAAAACCGTCCGGTTTGCCCGATTTAGCCCTAATTGTCTCGGAAACAGAAGCGATCGCCGCCGGAGTCTTTACCACCAGTCAAGTGCGGGCCGCTTGCGTCGATTATTGCCGTCAACGCCTACAAACTAAAGCCAGCGCCAGGGCGATTTTGTGTAATGCCGGCCAAGCAAACGCCGCCACGGGGGCAGCTGGATGGCAAGATGCCCTCGATAGTGCCGCCGCCTTGAGCCAAGTTTTAGGGATTCCCGCCGATGCAATTTTGCTGGCTTCTACAGGAGTCATCGGGCAACGGATTCGCATGGATGCGTTAACCGCCGCTTTACCGACCTTAGTGGGTTTATTGTCGGAAAATGGTGGCGAAAGCACGGCCCGGGCGATTATGACCACGGATCTAGTCCCCAAATCGATCGCCTTGCAAACCACTATCGAGGGTCGTCCGGTCACAATTGGGGGAATTGCCAAGGGATCGGGGATGATTCACCCGAATATGGCGACGATGCTCTCCTTTATTACCTGTGATGCCGCAGTATCGACGGTTCTCTGGCAAAATATGTTAAGTCGGGCGGCCAATAAAAGTTTTAATCAGATCACGGTGGATGGGGACACCAGTACCAATGACAGTCTGATCGCCTTGGCTAACGGTCAATCGCGCACCACAGCCATCACAGAAATGGGCCGGGATGCCCAAAAGTTAGAGGCCATGTTAACGGAAGTTTGTCAATACTTGGCGAAAGCGATCGCCCGGGATGGCGAAGGGGCCACCTGTTTAATGGAAGTGCGGGTTTCGGGGGCGGCCGATGATCAGTCCGCTCGTCAGATTGCTCGCACCATTGCCGGTTCTTCCTTGGTAAAATCGGCGGTTTTCGGTCGAGATCCTAACTGGGGACGAATTGCGGCGGCCGCGGGCCGGGCCGGGATAGTCTTCCATCAAGAGGATCTGCAAATTAAGTTAGGCGACTTCGTGATGATGGAAAATGGCCAACCTCTGGCGTTCGATCGAGCTAGTGCCAGTAATTACCTGAAAGCGGCAGCAAGCGGGGCTTATTTACGAGAAGATACCGTTTTAATGTCTATCTGTATCGGTAACGGTTCGGGAACAGGTACGGCCTGGGGTTGCGATCTTAGTTACGATTACGTCAAAATTAACGCCGAGTACACTACCTAAAGCGATCGATCGGTTCTGTAAACAGGCTCTCTTGTCTTTGCTGGATTGTATCGCAACAGCTTGACCAAAGGTTGACGGCAGCATCTAGTCTATACTGGCAATCTCGACGATCAATCCTGTTGATCACACACCATCCAAGAGAGCCGATTACCCTTAATTAATCTTTTCAATCACCGCTTGTCCTAGTTGAATCAACTCAAAACCGATAAAAAGGCTTAAAATCACGGTGACAGCCTGATTAAGTAGGGGTATATTGCCTTTGCCTAGAACAGAAGCGACGAATTTGACCACAACTAAAACGAGAGCGCTAACAACGGCGATTTTGACGGCTATCATAGATTAATTTTTCCTCACGGTTAACCAAAGTATACTATGTTCCTGACGGGGTGACAAGCAGATTGAAAGTGAGACAGGGTGTGGGGTGTGGGGGGTAGGGTGTAGGGAGCAACAATCCATAACTGGGTTTTTAAAGTTCGATTTGTCTCGTTCCAAGGTAGAACCTCCGCAAATGCGTTCCAAGGGTTTCCCATAAAACGATTTAGTATCATTCCCAAGTATGAGAAAGCTGCCCAATGCCCAGGTTTTTGTTAAGAATTGTAAAATGTAGTTAGATTTATTTACTCAGAAGGGGATTTATGTCTAACCAAGAGTCGATTTTTCCGTTCCCTCAAAAACCAGTGTATTCCTCCGTATTCAAGTCGATTTTAGCGATAATATCAGTTATCTTAATTATGTTAGCAGTGATCGGCGGGCTAATGATGGTCAGTTTATCATTATCTTGGCCAGAACACAATATTTAGCGATTAATCCTTGGCTTAGTAGAAGATTTTTTTAATCCATTTGCTTGGATTAAAGTTCCCACGGTTGCTCATAGCTATCAATTATTATTACCCACAGTTATCCTGCTAATTTTTACGCAGTTAATCATTTTATTTTCTCCGCGTCCGCAAGTTTGGTCAAGATTAGTCATTATTTCTATCACTCTCGCTATCACCCTGCGCTATCTACTCTGGAGAATTCTGGCCACCTTAAATCTTTCTACTCCTCTCAATACCTTTTTTAGTTTACTGCTTTTAGGCATTGAGATGATAGTTTTAAGTGGTAGCATAATTCAGTTAGTTTTAGTCTTAACCACAAAAGATAGACGCAAAGAAGCTGATTTTTATAGCCAAGCAGTGATCAATAAACAATATTTGCCCACGGTAGATATCTTGATTCCCACCTATAATGAGCCAGCCTTCATCTTAAAAAGAACTATTATTGGTTGTCAAGCCCTTAATTATCCTCATAAAAATATTTATATTCTCGATGATACCCAGAGAGCAGAAATTCATCAATTGGCAGAAAAATTAAATTGTCATTATCTAACTCGTGAGGATAGAAAAAACGCTAAAGCAGGCAATTTAAACCATGCTCTCAGACAAACACAAGGGGAATTAGTGGTAGTTTTTGACGCAGATTTTATCCCTTTTCGTCACTTTTTAGAAAGAACTGTTGGCTGGTTTCAAAACCCTAAAATTGCCCTAGTGCAAACGCCCCAAAGCTTTTATAATGCTGATCCTATCGCCCATAACTTAGGTTTAGAAAATATCGTTACTCCCGACGAAGAATTATTTTATCGTCATATCCAACCAGCTAAAGATGGGGTGGGTAGTCCTGTCTGTGCTGGCACTTCTTTTATTGTCAGAAGAAAAGCATTAGACGAAGTGGACTACTTCAATACAGAATCTATTAGTGAAGACTATTTCACGGGAATTGCTATCTCTGCCAAAGGTTATGAAGTTATTTAGGGTTTGCGGCAAAAACTTTTTCAGCAGACCCTAATTAGACAGGGCAATCTGAAAAAACTTTCAGAAATAGGGGCAGAAATTCACCTGAGGGAACCCATCTACTCAGAAAAATTACTCCTAGATATTTTAGGCGAAGATTTGTGCCTATCGTCTCATCTAGTCAATCTAGAAAAACGAGGAAAAATCTGGCAAGCAACCCTTAAATTCCAGCCACTTAGCCTATCAGACCAGAGAAAACTAATTACTTTTTTATTCTGTCTTCCCCAGCGCTGGGATCTGAAAAATACGGCAGGAGAATTACAATCCCTTTGGTTGTTAATTATCAGCTTTTTTCGGGGGATAGGCTTGATTTGTCGGGCAATTCTGAATCGAAAAACAGCCCTTTAGTTCAGTCAAAAATCGAAAATACTTATCGAAAAATTAATGACTGATTATCGTATCAACTGGCTTTTGTCTGTGATTTTACTCACATGGCTATTCCTGTATTATCACAGTTGTCACTTGACCAAAACTTGACAGTATTATAGTAAGAGTAACCATTCTTAGATGGACTGGCTTATGAACAATCGTTTATGTCTTCACCTGATGGCTAATAAGGAAAAAGGGTTTGCCTTGCCTCTTGCCGTGTTAATTGGACTTATCCTGATGGTGACAGGAATGACTATGATCATGCGCGCCCAAGGGGACCAATCGAAAGTAATTGCCCAAAAAGCCCGGGCTGATAGTTTAACAAGTTCCGAAGTGGGGCTGGCTCGCGTGCAGGATCTACTCAATAGTGTTCGAGTTATGGCGACGGTTGACAGGAATTGTCCTCCTGGTGGCGATTGTTGGCAGAACGCCGAAGTGGTTACTAATCCCAGTACCAATTTACAAAGACATTTAAAAAAATTAGTCGACGCCGCCCCCTCCTGTAGTAATCCCAACGATGCTGCTACCTTGACGGCAAAAATCGATGAATTAAGAGGTTTGAGCGCAGATAGATGGGTTGATCTCGGTAATAATCGTTATTATCGCGTGGTTGGATATGATTATAATCCTGTGTCCGGGCAGGGAGTTCTCACCCTCGAAGGACTTTCCCGCAAAAGTGCCGCAATAGACCTGACTAACATTGCTATCAATAGAGATAGTGACGACAATGCCGCCTCCCGTAACCGCGTGGTGGTAACTATCCCTATTCTTGATGCCCCTCCCCTCGCATTTAACCGCAACACGGTCCCAGCTTTATGGATAAGTAAGGGAACGGCGGACGGTGATGCTAAATTTGAAGGGGATGTGGTGGAGGAGGTGGCGTGGCCAGAATGTGATATTGATAACGATAACAGACAAGATAAGATTAAACAGCCCACACCCGCACCCAGTCGCGACTACGAAGCACAATTTGTCGGTGTGTTTTTCCCCAATTTACCGCCGATTCCCACCGGCCTTCCCTCTGGTCAGAACATTCCGCTACTTAATACTTCTCAAACTTTTCCCAGACCGGGAGACACACCCACTACCCGCACGATTAACGGTCAAAGCGTACAAGTGTACGAGTATATCGTTAATAATATCAACTTGAGTGTTGGCGATAAGATTACCATTACTCGGGGGGAACGGGTAGTTTTCTATGTTAGAGGTAATATTCAAGGTGCCATCGAACACAATTGTGCTGGTGAGTCTGACTGTAAACCGGGCAATCTACAAATTTATGCCGATAATGGATTAGGTTCCCCCAATCCGCAAATTTGTCTGACAGGAAACCAAATACTACAAGCGTTTATCTTTGCTCCTGACTATTCCCTCGGTAACACTGGTGATCGTAATTTCTTCGGTGCTGCCTGGGGTAAAAATTGGGGCGAAATTACAGACTGTGCCTCAAATAGCGGTGCTGTAGCTGTTACTCAAATGGTAGAATGGACTGAATTAATCGACGGCCTGAAACCCCAATTTCCCCGACTTGGTAAGATTGCCAATTGGTGTGAGGAACCCATCGATACCCCTCCGGGTGAATCTAAGTGTGATTAATTTCGCGACTGCTTCACCCTCTCCCAGTCCCTAAAAAAGTTTAACTTATCGGATTGATGAGGGGGGTTGAGGATTTCGGTTCAGGACAGGTTTTATTGGTGAAATCACAGCGATAAATTGTCGGTTTTTGCCAACTGAGGGGAATTTCCAGCAAATCCCTCGAACCGGTCATCGCTTGTCCCAGAAAGAGAGCCAGAGCAATACAATTGAGAATTGTATGGGCGATGCGCCAACGATGGGAACGGTCTTTATAGATATCTTCGACAATTGCCAGAGAGAAAATCATCAGTAATGATGCCGCCATGCCGATATAGTAGTGAGACCAGTACCATTGGTCAGAGAGTCGCCAGACCCCATCCTGAGAACCGATAATAATTAAACCCATGCCAGTCAAGGTGGCAAAAATTCCGCGCCAGAGAGCTTGTCTAGCGCGGTAGAGACAGACCAAAGAGGCAATGGTGACAAAAAACATCAAAATCACAAAAATGACCTGAAAGGAGTCTAATTTTCCATCTTTTTGTTGATCGACAAAACCATTAAAACCGTAAACGACCGAGTAAGCTAGTGCTAACAGGTTAACCCCTACCACTGTACCCGTTAACCAGCGGCCTAAGCGTAGATGTTCTGGCCCGACCACTGGGGGAATTTTACTTTTATTTCCCGCATTGGTTTCTAGGCGACGTTGACGGGTTTGCCAAGCAAAGTTAACTACGAGGCCGATCATAGGGAAAACGACCACTATCCCTAGGACAGGATGAATGAGAGCCAGAAAATCGACGAATTGCATATAAATATCCCGAAAATCGTCAGCAGTTGACCAGCTATAGCCTTGTTTTTTTAGCTTATCGCAGATATCAGGAGCCGGTCGGCAAAAGGCAAAAGGCAGGAGATAGGGTGATAGGGTGATAGGGTGATAGGGTTTTGGGGTGATAGGGTGATGAGACAGCTTCCCCATTTCCCCACTTCCCCACTACCCCACTACCCCACTACCCCACACCCCACACCCCACACCCCACACCCCCACTTCCCATTTCGGCCTAGGAACCTCTTTGATAATCGGCTAATCTAAAAGCAGCAATCCCTAGATTCAATCCTGACTATGAAACTACAAGAACTTTTAACAACTATCACTCCAGTTGCCCCGATTTCTTCTCCTATCGCTTTAGAAACCGAGATTACAGGAATTTCCACTAATTCCCATGCTTGTCAACCGGGAGATTTATTTATCGGTTTACCCGGTACTCGCGTCGATGGGGGCGAATTTTGGCGTTCCGCTTTGGAAACCGGGGCCGTAGCGGCGATTATCTCCCCGGCAGCCGCAGCTAAATTTCCCCCCCCGGAGGATGCTTCGGTAATGGTTGTGGCAGATTTAGTTACTGCTACTGCTGCGATCGCTGCTAAATTTTATCATTATCCTGCCCAAACCCTAAAATTAATCGGTGTGACGGGAACCAACGGCAAAACCACCACCACCCATTTAATTGAATATTTTCTCAGCCAAGCAGAGATTCCCACCGCGTTATTCGGGACTCTTTACACCCGTTGGCAAGGATTCCAAGAAACCGCTAATCATACCACCCCTTTCGCTAACGAGTTACAAGCTAGTTTAGCCAAAGCGGTGAGCGCCGGCAATGAAATCGCCGTCATGGAAGTTAGTTCCCATGCACTGGCCCAGGGACGGGTACAGGGTTGTACTTTTCCCGTGACGGTGTTTACCAATCTCACCAGAGACCATCTCGATTATCACCTCGATATGGAAGATTATTTTGCCGCTAAAGCTAAATTATTTAGTCCCGATTATCTGCAAGGTAAGGCGATTATTAACCTTGATGATGCCTATGGTCAACGTTTAGCGGCCTCCCTCTCTCCTCAACAGGTTTTAACCTATAGTGTGTGCGATGCTCGTGCCGATTTTTATACTAAAGATTTACACTATCAACCCACGGGAGTGGAAGGGGTGATGGTGACTCCCCAAGGGGAAATAGCCTTTGCTTCTCCTCTGGTGGGTCAATATAATCTGGCTAATCTCTTAGCGGCGGTGGCAGCAGTGTTAGAATGTGGTGTAGATTTAGGGACAGTAATCGGTCAAATTCCCCAGTTTTCAGGAGTACCGGGGCGGATGGAACGGGTTAGCATCGCTCCCGACCAAGATATCAGCGTCATTGTTGATTATGCCCATACTCCCGACAGTTTAGAGAATGTTTTAAAAGCTTCCCGGCCCTTTATTTCTGGTCGGATGATTTGTGTTTTTGGTTGTGGCGGCGATCGAGATCGGACAAAACGGCCGTTAATGGGTAAAATAGCGGCAGAATTAGCAGATTTAGCCATAGTTACCTCCGATAATCCCCGCACAGAGTCTCCCGAACGAATCCTTCAGGATATCGTCGCTGGCATTCCCCCAGAAATTACTGTTCAGGTAATTAGCGATCGCGCTTTGGCCATTGACACCGCTATTCAAGCAGCGCAACCGGGAGACGGAGTAATTATTGCCGGTAAAGGTCACGAAGACTATCAAATTTTGGGGACGGAAAAAATCCATTTCGATGACCGCGAACAGGCCCGGGCCGCTTTGATGAAAGTAAAAAAGTGATTAGGGATGATTAATTGTCAAGAAAAGCTAACATTAGTTGACCGAAAATTTGGGTACAAGCCCCGCCATGCCCGCGCAGGGTCGGGCGGCTCCACCTTAAATATGTATTGTCAACTTAAGGAATTTTGTGTTAAGATGTTGATACTCGATCGAGCAGTGTCAAGATGTTTGTACTAGAATACAAAGTTAAGCCAAAACCTAATCAGATAGAAGCCATTAACGAAGCAATACGGACAACCCAATTTGTTCGGAATAAA
>NZ_JASJFE010000284.1:0-6368 GCF_030067735.1 Microcystis sp. M53598_WE2
AATAGATTTAATATTAAAAGGTGAATACTTAATTGGCAATTCTGAAGAAAAGATTATATTTAACAAAAACGAGCGATATTCTATTGATCTTCGTAATGCTTCATCTGGTCAGCAGGAATGTATTAGAATTTTACAGGACATCTTTTTAAATATTATTTATGGTTCGATAATTTTGAGAATTATAGAGGAACCAGAAGCGCATTTATTTCCAGTTGCCCAAAAACATTTAATTGAATTATTAGCGATAATGGTTAATCGGAATGAAGATAATCAATTAATTATCACTACCCACAGTCCTTATATTTTATCGGTTTTTAATAATTTACTATTCGCCAAAAGAGTTGTTGAAAAAAATCCATCGGCACAGTCTGAAGTGTCGGAAATAATACCAGAAGATTACTGGTTGAATGCGGCTGAATTTTCGGCGTACTCTCTAGGAAATCAATCTTTAGACGAAGAGGCTAATTATTGTGAATCTATTTTTGATAGTAACACGGGATTGATCGCTCAGAATTATCTAGATACCGTATCCGAAATGATGGGAGGGGAATTTAATAAGCTATATAATATTCACGCTAGAACGTTTAAACGCAAATGACAGAGTTTAACGAGGGGCTGCTGAAAAAGTTTTTCGTGGGGGCAGGGTGTGGGGTGTGGGGTGTGGGGTGTGGGGTTTTACCCATTTTCAGGTGGTCAATTACCTAATTTTCAGGGAAAAAATCCCTAAATTTTCCCCCCAATCACTCCAATGGTAGGCACTTTTTCAGGGAAAAAAAGTCTAAAAGCCTTATCCAACAAGGTTTTTAGATTTATTCAGCAAACCCTAACGAAATCAAAGGCCATCTATCCCAAAAAATAGACAAACTCGATCAATTTATACAAATCGAGGAGAGAGAGGAGTTTCTAATTATAGACTACAATGGTCAGTCTTTTATCATTATCGATATTCTCGTGAATTCGACTTGTACTATTCACTTGAACGATGAGGACATTTTAATTAACGATTTCGACGACACTAAAACATTCAAGGTTAGCGATAATACAATAATTGGTTTTATCCCGATCGATGGTAAGAAAGGTTTTTTAGGCTATGGAACTTCCCATTGTGATTGTGTATTTTTCGATAAAAGTGATTTCTGCTTTGTCGAATTTAAATTCAATGCAACCAGCGCCAAAAAAGTTACTGAAAATCGTTGTAAAGCGATCAATCAATTAAGCAACACGATCAGTTATTTCGACGCAAGGCTGGACAAAAACTATCTAGACTTGAATCTAGAGGCGTATGTCTGTACACCCGAATTTTATCCTAGAGATGATGCGACTTGGAAATCTCTAGCGATCGAGTTTCTAGAAAATTACGGGATCGCGCTTTTCGAGAAAACGTATAAAATCTGTAAATAATAGTGCATTGGCTTTATATTTTCTGTTGTTTATCGCGGCGATTTTTCGCTACCAGTTCGGGAAAATGACTTAAATCCTCGATCGAACGCGGTGCGGGATAAATTTCTCCCGGTTCGGCCGTCACCCGATCGAGATAAATTTGAAAGGCCCTCTCGTCCTCTCTATGTTCGAGAATATAACTCCGTAGTTCCTCGCGACTCATCGATTCAAACTCGCGTTTTATCATACATACCTCCAATCGCCATTTTTAAAAATAATAATTTCTTGCTCTTCCCCAGCGAGAAAAAAGATATTTCCCGTTCTTTCGTCAATCCGAACAATATTAACGGGCAAATACATCTTCGTTGCCCAATAACTTAAAATAAAACAGGTTAGCTGTTGCGCGGCAGTAGGAATGGGCTTTTACTCCTCTGGTGTTTCGTTATCCAGTGTAGCGCAGGACCGACGGGGCGATCGATCGCTTGCCCGTTTATATCTGATAATCCATGACGAAAACCACCTTACCACCCCGTGCGTTGGCACTTAAGGCAGCGGTCATCTTCTTGGGATAGGGGAGATTGAGATTATTCATTAACTGAATAAAATCCTGACGATCGCGGCCGGCGAAACGGGGATTCCAGCGCTTTTCCTCACCGATCGAGGAGACCGTTCTTCCCAGATAATCGTGACAGGGATAAACAAGCGTATCATCGGGGAGAGTGAATAACTTCTCCGTCACCGTCTTGTATAGTACTTCCGGCGAACCGTTCTGAAAATCGGTACGACCGCAACCGCGAATTAAGAGTGCATCCCCCGTTAATAGGCGTTTTTCATCGATGAGATAGGCTATATGACTATCGGTGTGGCCCGGAGTGGCGATCGCTTTTAGCTGCTGACCTGCCACGGTCCAGAGGTCGCCATCGCGTACATAACCATCGATATCGCTCACTTCCGCGTTTTCGGGAACGAGGATCGAACAGTTGGTTAACTCCCGTAAGCGGTGCGCTCCGGTGATATGGTCGGCGTGGACATGGGTTTCCATCGTGTAGCCTAGAGTTAACCCCAACTGCCAAAGAATCTGCCGATCGCGATCGACCTGTTCGAGGACCGGATCGATTAAAATCGCCTCCCCCGTACCCGAATCAGCGATCAGATAGGTGTAGGTACTCGATTCCCTATCGAAAAGCTGGCGGAAAATCGGCGCTGCCGGCCCGAATGCGATCGAGTAGGCCGCGGGGAGAGAAATTCTCTCTTTCAGCGATCGCAACAAATCCCGGGCCAGTTCGGCCGCCTGTAAACGCAGTTCGGGAATGGCGGTGGTTTCCCAGAGATCGCCTTTGCGGGGATTTCCCAAGCTGTACAGCGTGTCCGATGCCGTACCGTCTGGCCGGAGAATCGCCCCGTTGTCCGCGGTTTCGATGCCACAACCTAGGGGATGGGGACGGATTAACCCCCGTTGGCGAAGATGAACGACGAGGGGATCGGTGATCGTCCGGTAATCGTTACCCGCGCCGGTACAGTTAATAATTCGATCGACGGTTAGGTTTAAGAGGTTTCCCGTCCCCCGTTGACGGATAGTAACCTCTACACAGCCGTTTTTAACCTCAGCAGTTTCAATTCTTCCCCCATGATAGGTTAATTGTCCCGATTCTACAGCCTCATCGAGGATACTGGCGATCTCGTCGGCGAGGCGATGGCGAAGAACCTCCCAATAGGCTTTCAGGTGGCGTAGAAATCTGGCGCGTTCCGCTATCGGCAGACAATGCCATAGACCTTGAGATATCGGACGTAAGGCGTTTAAAACGGCCCGCCAGTCGTGACCTTGACTCTCGGCGGTTTTTACCTCCGTGCGAATCTGCCGTAGGAGTCCCCGGGTGGTCTGGGGCGCGGTTTCGAGGGTGAGGAACGGGGGATAGGGATCGGTGGGTCGGTGCGATCGAGGGATCAGGCCATGACGGGAAACTGCGTGGATTTTGCCCGTGAATCCCCTTTGTGCCAGGGAAACCACCATATCCACCATCGTTAACCCCGTACCGACGAGCAGAATCGTCCCGTCGGGTTTTAGCTCGGCGAGTGTGTCCGTCTCCCAAGCGTCGCGGAGATAGAGGGAATTGAGAGACGCGAGGGGTTGGGGAACCGTTGCGGGAAAATTGCCCAGCGCCAGAACTACTTTAGCGGCGCTGATTTTCTTGCCTCCTTTGAGGGTAATTGTCGCCTTTTCCCCGTCGAGTACCAGATCGATCGCCGCATCGGTAAATGTTTCCAGACGGTGATCGGCAATGGCGTTGTCCCGCGCTTCTTCTAGGATCGATCGGATGTATTTGCCGTACACTAGACGCGGTACGAAGCTGGCCGGATCGATCGATCGATAGCCGTTATCCGCTAACCAGTGGAGGAAATGTTCGGGATCGTCCTCGAAGGCGCTCATTTTGCCCGCAGGAATATTGAGCAGGTGGCCGCTGTCTCGCGTTCCGTAGGCGATCCCCGTACCGAGGGGTTTTCGGCGCTCGATCAGGGCGATCGATAATGGAGTCCCCGTGTCGCGTAACAGGTTCGCTGTCACGAGGGAACCACTAAATCCTCCCCCGATAATGGCGATGTCGAAAGTTGCAGAAAATTGATTCCGGTCAATGTAGCTCATAGATAAGGGGTATGGTAAGGGTGTCCTTGGGGAGAAAAGAAGCGTTTGGTTGAGCATTTAGGTTATCAATAGGCGATGCCCATTTGTTGAAAAATAGTATTAACTCGCCGGTTTTTGCAGGAAGCTTCGGCCGCTATCTGTTGTTTTTTAATTCTCATAACAAATCCTTTTATAACTTTTCAAGAGAACGTAGGTTGGGTTGAAGCATGAAACCCAACGCCTGCTCATGTTACGCTACCGCTAACCCATCCTACAAATAATTTTACCTCCCTACTTAAAAGACGATTTTTAGGCATTCTTGGTTAAGACATTAAAAATAAACGATAGGATCGGCTGTCAACTAATATATAAATCCCTAGAAAAATATAGATAAAAGGACTAATTTTATGTCCGTAGTTTGTAACCACTTTAGCTATCCTGGGATGGGTAATCAAAAAATAGGCTAGGGCGCACCAAATCCCCATCATGAGATAAAAAATTATCATGATAATTAAGACGTGCATCGGGGAATTATTGGCAAAAAGAGAGGTATAGATACCAATATTATCACCGCCGTTAGCCACGGTCACGGCAGCGATGTAATAGGTTTGGGAGGGAAAACGAGGAACAAAGGAGCGATTTTTAGAATAATTAACATCTTCTCTTACTTCTTGAATATAATCCTCATTTTCCCTTGACAAAAGTTGTTTAATGCCGATAATCAAAGGAATAAATCCTAATAGACCAATCCATTCTTTAGAAACCAGTAACCCAAATAGTAAACCGAGGGAACTAGCTAGGAGAATGAGGGTAAAACCGAGGTATTGACCAACAATCAGGTGTCGAGGTCGAAAATTAGCATTAAGTCGCGAGAAAAACAACATTAGCACCATCAGATCATCGAGATTTGTGGCTACAAAACTCGTCACGCTAGTAATTAAAAGGGCTACTAACCAATTCATAGATTGAAAAAAGGGATAATCCTTCCCATTCTAAATCTCGTAGTGCCAGATTTCCTCCTCTCGTAAAAGAAGACGATGGACGGGAAGACGTTCCACGGCCCCTTGTTGTTCAAGGTGATTAAGTGCGCGGGTAATTGTGACTCTAGTGGTTCCTAATAAGTCAGCGATATCCTGATGAGTTAGACGCACATCAATTAATTGTCCGGTACCGGTTTGTTTACCAAATTGATTGCCTAACCATGACAGTAATTTCAAGACCATAACATCAGTACGTTTGTAGCTACGAATAATACTTAGTTCTTGTGCTTGCTGAAGATGAGACAGCAGAATTTCTGCCATTTGATAACTCTCAACTGTGGAAAAGGAAACTGCTTGCACTGGAGTGATGCACTCAACTTGATAGGGATTGACTCTCTCTAGGGTTTTACCAACAAAATTGCCAGGTCCCCACAATCCCAAGACGATCAGGGTTCCATCTTCTAACCAGGTGGAGGTTTTCACGACTCCACTCTCGATTTTCCAGAAATTAGGGTTTCTGAGGGGCAAAATCGCCCGATTATCAAAGTGCCAGCGATGGGGGGTTGGTGGTTGATAGGTAAGCGTCATGATTGGTAAGTAGTCGTGCAAAATTAATTTCCTAGTCGAGACTCCGAGACTCCGAGACTCCGAGACAGGAGACAGGAGACAGCTATTAGGTATCGGATTTGATAATTTTGGGGTAAAAACGATAATTACCCCAAAAAAGACCGATTGTATGCCCTTGTAAGCCCTATTTATTTCGGGGTGCTAGTCTTCTCCAGTTCCGTTGTGGCCGAGGAGATCAGTTCTTGCCAAGCTCGATCGCTTTCCTGTAGAGTCTGTTTAACCGCGTCGATGGTCTTTTCCACGCGAGTTTTCAGGAAAGGGGAAGCATTGTCTTTGAGTCGTTCGGTGTCGTCGGCTAAGATATCGATCGTCTCGGAGGTATTAACAAGGCTATTTTCTAGGGTAATAAGGTTGTTTTGCAGGGTTTCACTGAGTTTAGCCCCAGATTTGGTCAATTTTTTCGTAAATTTACTCACTTTTTCCCCTAGATCGTCAATATTGTCCGCTAAGTCCTCTAGGTTGTCCTGTTGAGCTTCGATAATCTTCTTGTCGAGAGAAGGAGCGGCTAGTTGAGCCTTTAGGTCATCGATAGCCGATTTTGTCGCTTGGATGGCTTTTTCATAGGCAATTTGGGCATCTTCCAGAATTTTTGGGCTAGAAACCTCATTTTTTTTCTTAACTGGTTCCACCACGGTGCCACCCGTTGCCGTTGCACGGTCGATGACGGCCAACTGTTCGGGGAGTAGGGGCAAGGCGATCGCATTTCCTCTTCCCCCTAGGAGCAAAGTGACAGTTAAGAGGAAAATCAGCAGCTGGAAAAC
>NZ_JASJFE010001007.1:0-1342 GCF_030067735.1 Microcystis sp. M53598_WE2
GTTACTAATGCGGGGTTAATTATTAAAACTCTAGCTGCCGAAGAAATTCCCCATCATTTGTTCCCGTTAATTTATCGGTTTTATAGCAGTACCTGTGATAAATTTTACTGGGGAAGTAAATACCTGACACACAAATTTTTTGAACAATTATATCCGAATTATCGTCAGCGAGTGGTTTTGATTACTGCCTACCAAAATGAAAAGGATACTAAACCGGTGGGTTTATCTTTTTGTATTCGCAAAGATACTAATCTTTATGGTCGTTACTGGGGCAGTTTTCAAGAGTACGACTGTTTACATTTTGAAGCTTGTTACTATCAACCGATCGATTGGGCAATTAGTCAAGGTATTACCATGTTTGACCCCGGTGCGGGAGGACAACATAAAAAAAGACGGGGTTTTCCTGCCACTGCTAATCACAGTTTACACCGTTTTTATCATGGCAAAATGACTCAAATTCTCCGCAATTATATCCATGAAATTAATCAAATGGAACTGGAAGAAATTGAGGCAATTAATCAAGATTTACCCTTTTCTAAAAGAGAAATTGAGTTTAACGAATAATTTAGATAGGGTTTGTCCTTGGGTGCAATCAACTATGAATACGAGGTTCCGGGTGCAGAGTAGTGAGAATTTCACTTTCGAGCGCCCCTAGGGTTTCTAAGCGTTGCTCGATCACTGTCCGTTCAAAATAATCCGCTGCTAATAGCCAATAAATACCATAATGACGCGCTTCGGAAGCCATTAAACTGCGATAAAATTTGCCTAAATCGGGATCAGGACAATATTCTCCCAATAAACCCAATCTTTCGTGGGAACGCGCCTCAATTAAAGCTGATATTAACAGCGAATCCAAAAGGCGATCGGGTTCTTGGTGACGAATCTGGGCCTTTAATTTAGCACCATAGGGGGGAGAATTTAAGGGAGCGAGGGGAATTCCCCATTTATCTAACCATTGATTGACCTGTTCAAAATGTTCTAATTCCTCTTGGGCGATCGCTGTTAATTTCCGCACGAGGGAAGCGTAGGAAGGATAACGAAACATGAGATTTAAGGCCACTCCTGCCGCTTTTCGCTCACAATGGGAATGATCGAGCAGAATAATCCCTAAATTATTAATTGCCTGTTCTATCCAATCCTCAGAGGTGGCACTGACTAATAAATTAATCTTTCCCATCGTCGCTGATTCCAATTTGCTGCCTCTTTTACCCTAACCCAAAAAGTCGAACAACACCAGTCAAAAACTAAGGACACGGCTTCTGTGATAGCCTAGATGATTGGTGAAGCATAAACACGGCCAATCAATCAGATGGATTTTTTACTGGAAGTCGGTACAGAAGAA
>NZ_JASJFE010000452.1:0-1249 GCF_030067735.1 Microcystis sp. M53598_WE2
AAGTTTGGCAGTTGTTAGATGAACCTATTATTATCACAAATCAATCCCGTCAGCAAGAGATAAAATATTTAGAACAATGGTTGCCTAATCAACCCTTAAGCTTGAGTTTTATTGAAGAATTAAAAACTCATTCTCCCCATCAGCCTCCTATTGGTCAACCGGATGATATCGCGTTCTTTAATCTAACATCAGGCAGTACAGGAATACCGAAATGTATTTCATTAACCCATAAAAATGTGATCTCTCGTGCGCGAGGAACAAACATCATTTGTGAACATCAAAACGACGATATTATTCTTAATTGGCTTCCTTTTGATCATATTGGAAGTATTTCCGACTGGAATATTCGCTGTGTCGAGTTAGGATGCCAAATGGTTTATGTTCAAACTGAATATATATTAGGTCGTCCTTTGAATTGGTTAGATTTAATTGATCAATATCGAATTAGCCATAGTTGGGCTCCTAATTTTGCCTATAATTTGATCAATGAAGCTTTAAAAAAAGAACCGGATCAAAATTGGAATTTAGATTGTGTCAAATTCTTTTTGGCAGCGGGTGAAGCCGTTTCTGGTCAAGCAGTTGGAGAATTTATTAACACCCTTCATCTTCAATATAATCTGAAAAAAACGGCGATGCGTCCTGCTTTTGGGATGGCAGAAATGGGGTCAGGAATTACCTATTATCAGCCGACGGATCAACAGCCATTACTCTTTCATACGGTTGATAAATCCTCATTAAATTCTTCCTTAAAACGAGTCCATCCTGAACATCCCAATGGTGCAACCTTTACGGATTTAGGATTACCCATCCCGGGAATATCCATTAGAATTGTTAATGCTGATAATTCCCTATTACCAGAAGAAACCATTGGTCATTTACAAGTTAAAGGAGATGCAGTTTCACCCGGGTATTATAAAAACCCAGAAGCGAATCAAGACGCTTTCTTAAAAGATGGCTGGTTTAAGACAGGAGATTTAGCATTTATTAGTAACGGTCATTTAGTTATTACTGGAAGAAGTAAAGAAACCATTATTATTAATGGAGTAAATTATTATAGCCATGAAATTGAAACTGTAGTGGAAACTATTGAAGAAGTAGAAGTGTCCTACACCGCCGCTTGTGCTGTTTATGATCCTAGGAATAGTACCGATCAATTAGCTTTATTTTTTAGTGCAGAAACCTTTGACCACCAGCATCTAGCGGAACTTCTGAAAAAGATTAGACGAAAAGTAATTAACAGTTTTGGGGT
>NZ_JASJFE010000413.1:0-1807 GCF_030067735.1 Microcystis sp. M53598_WE2
GCTGGGCAAACAAATTAGCCTGTAATTCAGAGCCGGCAATCGTTTTGACGATTTAGATAAAATTTTCAATGTGACACTTTAGGGTGCGGAATGTGGGTTATAGCGTTTCTGATTCACAAGAGGTACATTCCCGATCCTGAACAGCTTAATCAGCAAAGGTTTAAGTGTGCCGCACAGATGCGAGAACCGCTATAACAGTGGGAGCAGTGTAACGGTCTAGTTATGCCGTCTTCGCTTGTGAGGTTAACTTAAGCAGTTCATTAAGCTTATTTTTTAAGTTTTGGGATGCCATAAGCGGATTGTAAACTTCTCCTGCGTAGGGTTGCCAAACATAACTAGAACTAAAGGGGCGCAATACTGACAATATTCCTAGCTCTTGTTCGAGTGGTTTTGCTAAAACCAGTCCTGGGATAGATAAGTTAGATGATTCTTCGATAAGCTCGCTGTAAGTTCTAAATTCATCGACTTCAACACCAACCAGTGCATAACGGAATGGGGGAGCAAATCGTAGGGACTGATATAGTAAGATACCTAACTCTGTCATTGAATATGCACTTTCAGGGCTGTCTATTCCCACTTCGCTAAGATTACTTGGTGAAACACGACACCACCAATTTTCTTCTATGTCTTGGAATATATCTGTGTGACACTGGCAATGGCGACCAGTTGACAGCAACCATGATACTCCCTCAAAATGCTGAGCAAATTTATGGGCGTTGCTCTCATCCGAACCACATTCTGCCGATAGACTAAATATCCATGCCATTTTGATAGCCTCCCATTGTGTGTATGCCACTAATCAACCTTTTCCCAATATTTTTGGGTGTTTGCCAATGCTGCCTCGTACTTTTCTAGAGCCATTGTAACTCTTGGCATGATGCTAACGTGAGTCGGGCTATCTTGGACAGCCTGTAAATCCCCTGTGATATGGCTATCGTCAATTTGCCATAAAGGGTCTTTGCCAGTTCCACCAAAACTGGCAGGTTTGCGAAATGCTGGTAAACCTTCAATGGATAGGGCAACAGACATTCCCTTTGTGTCCCTAATGGCAACCGTTACAAGATCGCCATGCAACTGACGCTGTGGCTCTGGTAACAAATAGCTTTGTTCATCTAGGCAACCTACTGGCATTTGCTGAATGTTTATATCGATATTAGGTCTAACCCCTAATAATCTGGCACTACGACCAATTTTGGGTCTGTCGTTTTGCTCTGCCATGCCACGATAGTAGAGTTTCGCCATCACCCACTACTTGTATTTTACCTTTAGCTTCATTGTACCTGAAGCACCAACAATAAACTCAATTGGGACACCATCAACGTCTGAAGATAGACCAACACCAGCTTTCTGAGACATTGTAATCTCTATTTCATCAACACCATTTTCTTTTCCTGCTCGAATAATGTCGATCGCTACTTTTCTTTGTTCTGCAATCTCTTTTTCGTTAGCACCTGATGTAAGAAGGGAAATACCGTCCAAAACAAGTGCTACTGGAAGCGCCAAAGGCACCATTGCAAGCTAACTATTCTGCGACAAGAAGGTAAGCGCTTTATGCCGTTTTTCTAGCGTTGTGATGTCAAACTCGTTGGATTCACTCATACTCATTGGCTGAGTTCTATATAGCTATCGATTAACGAAGTGTTGGAATACAAACACAGAATATCACGCCCAAAAGCGTGTTAGCCAGATTAGCCTACTGCTAGTGGAGCAGTAGGAGCCACATTAGGGAACGCACCCTACGGCTGCGTTGTTAGACCGCGCCTCACCGAATCTCTTCTAGCACTGGCTCATAAGGCTTCAATCTTGA
>NZ_JASJFE010001068.1:0-2711 GCF_030067735.1 Microcystis sp. M53598_WE2
CTTTTGTCCAACTACTTAACTAAAAATGAGTAATCTAATTCGCAAATATACACCCCCCACCTGTACCCTAGAAATTTGGGGAAATAGTTCGCCTCTGGCGGTTTGGCTAGGTAAAAATGTCTTAAACGATGCCCACTTTCAATTGCGCTTTGATGATCCTAGATTGAGTGAGGAAAAACAGGTGACGATCAAAGGCGATCGCACACAATTACAACTCCTAGGGGAAATTGTCGCTAATTATGTGCAGAATTTACTCTCTAGTCCCGTTTCTACCCTCTCTTTCGTGGCTAGTGGTTCCCCCGAAAGCCATCTCCCCTCCTTGCCTTCTCTCCGTTGTCAGGGACTTCTGCAGCATCAATTATTTTTAGGTTCCCTGCTAACCGATCGGGATAAACAGGAGATCGAATTAACCACATCGCAATTATTCGATCTAGCCAATGCTTTAGGGGAATATAACCATGAAAGTCCCCTAATAACCCCATTAATTCGCCAGAAAACTCGAAAAAATGCCCTGATGTGGACGGGATTAATCGCCTCAGCCCTAATAACTATCGGGGGAATAGCGATCGCATTTTATCAACAGCAACAAGTGGCCAACAATGATTTAACCACTGATCCCAATAGTGCCAAGATTCCCCAACCCTTGCCAACGCTGCCTTTACCCCCCACGGGAACGGCCGCCCCAAACCCGCAGTTACCGGCAAATTTGGGCAATAAAACCCCTTTACCGCCACCGCCACCCGTGGGAACCGTTCCAGCCCCAGTTCGCCCCTCTAGCGTCCCCCTGGTGATTCCGCCGCCCACTTTACCGCCGCCACCAGTCACAGGTTCGCGTCCTGGCGGCACGGCGATCGTAATTGAACCGAATAATCAGAAAATCCCGATTACTGCCCCCCCCGTCACTGGCGATCAGGGTACAAATGCACTGGCAAATCTTCCCCCCACCACGATGAATCCGACTCCAGCACCGCCAAAATTGCCGAATTTACCGCCTATAAGCCCTATTAACCCCGAAAATGCCAATTTAGACCCCAAACCGCCCACAAGCACCGCTAAAGCCCCAGAGACGAATTTACTAGATACAATTCCCCAAGTGGCAGAAACCAGAGAATATTTTCAATCCCGTTGGCAACCGCCGGAAAGTCTCAAACATACTCTAGAGTACCGTTTGGTCTTAAATCAGGATGGTTCCCTAAAACAGATTATTCCCCTGGGACAGGCGGCGAAAATCTATCTCGATCGCACTAATATGCCCCTGCTCAATCAACCTTTTGTTTCTCCCCTCGATGTCCCCGGTAATCCCCAATTGCGTCTGGTGCTTGGTTCTGATGGTACGGTGCGGACTTTTATGGAACAGCAATAGGCTGTAAGCTGCTCGCGCGTTTAAATTGCCTGTTGAGACGAGGCAACGGGCAAGAGGCAAGACCCCCCAACCCCTCAGGGGGGTAAGATACCTGCCAAGAATAAGGAAAAATGGTATTGTAAAGTTTCAATACAAATATGGTCATATATAGTCATTCATGGCAATATGTACAGACAAAACTATCGGACTAGGCAAAAAAAACAGGAATAAGTTATCGAACGGCTTGGAGGTGGTGGAAACAAGGGAATTTAACAGGCTATCAATTGCCTTCTGGTACAATTATGACAACGGATGACAACCCTTCAAAACCCGACGCTGAGTTAAAAGACAACGGACAATAATGTTAGTAGCCGAAAGACACATTATCAAGAAAGGACATCGATTTTGGGCTGAGATAGATAATTTATCTTGGCAGTCTAAAAATCTCTACAACTCAGCCAATTATTTAATCCGACAAAACTTCATTTATGGCCATGGCTATTTGACCTATAATCAGATGGCCTCTCTCATGAAAAAGACAGAACAGTATCAAGCTTTACCCGCTAAAGTTTCCCAACAAGTTTTAAGAGGATTAGACAAAAACTGGCCATCATTTTTTGCCGCTTCATCGGAGTTTAAAAGTCACCCCGATAAATTTCTGGTCAAACCCAAAATCCCTGGCTATAAGGAGCCAAAAAAAGGACGAAATCTCTTAGTTTACACGATTCAATCCCTAAGCAAAGTAGGTCTTAGGCAAGGGTTAGTCAAACTATCAGGTACTTCAATTGCCTTGCCGACGAGAGTAGAGGAGCGCATAGCAGAAGTTAGAATAGTTCCTAAATGTGATTGTTATGTAATCGAGGTAATTTATGAGAAAACTGAACAGTTATTAGCTCCTAATGAAAAGATAGCTGCGCTAGATTTAGGCATAGATAATTTGATGGCTGTAACTTCAAATCAACCGGACTTTATCCCTTTGTTGATTAATGGCAGACCGTTAAAAAGCCTGAATCAATTTTATAACCAACGTCGGGCTAAGTTACAATCTCTGTTAAAAGGCAATCGTCAAAGTTCCCAGAGGATTCGCCGTTTAACTCGCTGTCGTAATCAGAAAGTAGATGATTATCTTCATAAAGCTAGTCGTTATTTGGTTAAGCTCTTAGTTGACCAACAAATTACTACTTTAGTTATTGGTAATAATCCAGGGTGGAAACAAGAAGTAAACTTAGGAAAAGTCAACAATCAAAAATTTGTGACCATCCCTAATGCTCGATTAATTGAGATGATTAGTTATAAATGTCAATTAGCAGGAATCTCTGTGATTCTTCAAGAAGAATCCTATACCTCAGCTTCTAATTTTTTGAATGAC
>NZ_JASJFE010001025.1:0-5316 GCF_030067735.1 Microcystis sp. M53598_WE2
AGATTTATCTCGCTGCTAATTTTCTTGATACAGCTACGGAGACAGACATTATTGCGGTTTTGTTAGAAGAATACGGGCATTTTATTGATGCTCATATTAATCAGACGGATAGCGCTGGTGATGAGGGAGACATTTTTTCTAACTTAGTGCGTGGTAATAGTCTCAGTGCTGGGACATTACAGGCTTTGAAAGGTGAGAATGATCATGCGACGATTACATTAGATGGCCAGAGTATTGAGATAGAACAAGGTGTGATACAACTTCCTGACTTGACAGCTGGTTCTCCGGCTCTATTAACGTGGGCTGATAACTTAAATCGCTATCAGTATGAAAATGTACGCACAATAGGTGGCGGATACAGAGCAAGATTTAAGAACACATTCCTACCTGGACCTATTCTAAATCCATTTCCCAACCCTATTCCTGCTGGTATTCCTCCTCTTTCTACAGTGGCTACTACCATCAATGAACTTCCCTCCACAGAAAAGGGATTGCTTATCCATACTGCTGGAACTGATCATGTATTTGGGAGTTCTTCTCCATGGACTCCATGGTCTCCAACTACAGGTTTTTCTAACATCACGAATGCAACTAACTTCATACAAACTATTGCGTTATCGCCTACGGGAAATACCCGCCATATCTTTGCAGAAGATACTTACAATAGCACAGTTGGTACACCAATTAATGTAGGTATATTGAGATATACAGGTGTTGGTGGGGTCAAAGTCACCCTAGATTGGACAGGTCCTGCCAGCAATAATCTAGATGTGTACTTGACGAACACTCTGGGCGGTTCTCCATCGTATACGCCGTCATTTATAGGAACTGAGACAACTGTTACTAATGACAACATCGAACAGATTTTCTCAACTACGATCCCTGCGGGTAACTACTATATTTATGTTACCAAAAATAGTACGGTAACTACTCCCTTCATTCAAGATTTCTCAATCTTTGCCACTGCTAATAATCCAGTAAATCAAGGTCACGGTTGGGGAGATGTGCATCTCGTAAATTTTGATGGAAAACCCTATGATTTTCAAGCAGTTGGGGAGTTTATTCTTGTCAAATCTCTGATAGATGATTTTCAAGTGCAAACCCGTCAAAAACCTTGGGGAGCAAGTACAAATGTTTCTGTCAACACAGCTTTTGCCACAAGGATAGATGGTTACAATGTTGTGTTCGATACGAAGCTTCCAGTTGGTCAACAACTAAAAATTGACGGATCGACCTATAATTTGTTAAATGGTCAAAGTGTATTTCTTGGTAACAGTAAGATTGAGCGTACTCAAGCTAATGACCCCTATGGTGGTTTTGTGGATGCTTATATATTGACTTATGCAGGACCAGATGGAATTATTGCCACTTCAGATGATGATAAGGTAACTGCCTATGACCATACTGGCTCTTATATCAATATTTTTGTTGATCCCGCTGACTATCGTTTTGGGGTACTTCAAGGGCTTTTAGGTAATGGTGATGGGGTTAGTACCAATGATTTTGCTCTGCGCGATGGCACAGACTTGGGACCTAATCCCACTGATCAAACAATACATACAACTTATGCAGATAGTTGGCGGATTACTCAGCAAGAATCCCTTTTCGGGACACCGACATTTGCTGATAAAAGTTTTCCCGCTAATTATGTCTCCTTACAAACTTTAGCGCAACAAAATCCCCAAGGAGTAGCAAACGCTTTCGCAAAGGGACGGGAATTTGGTATTGCTGAAGGTGCTTTTTTAAATGGTGGGGTTTTCGATTTTGTGGTGACGGGGGATGAAGGTTTTCTTAAAGGAGCGAAGCTGGCGGCAAACTTAGCACTTAAAAATGGAGACATTCAAATTCCACTTGGAAGCATCCAAGGCAGTAAATGGAACGATGCTAATGCTAATGGTATCTGGGACGGAGGCGAACAAGCCCTAGCAGGTTGGACAATTTACATTGATAGCGTTGCCAATGGACAATTAGATCCTTGGGAAATTTCCACAGTCACTAACGCTGATGGTCAATATACCTTCAGCAACTTAGGACCAGGAGAATACACCATCGGCGAAGTTCCTCAAACAGGCTGGGAACAAACCTATCCCACCACTCCCTATTCCATCGACCTGAAAACCGGCGCAATTACAGGTTCACCCAACCCCTATATCAGCCTAATTACCTCTCCCACTGACTCCAATGGTGATGGCTATTTAGAAACAGTAGTCAAAGTCAATTATCAAGCCCAACTTGATCAAGTCAAATTCATTGTCAACTACGATAAATCACCCACAGGATGGACACTTAACATTGGAGATTCAGCTACTAATGATGGGTATAAAGGAGATGCCTCTACTCAAAGTAATGATGCCGAACTGCAAATTTTAAACAAAGATTTAACCATTTATGGCAACGACTACACCCCTACTACCTTAAATCCTTTAGCAAATATCACCAATTTTGCTAATAATGTTAATTCTGTTGAGCTAGTCATCAGCAACGGACAGGTTGTTTGGAATAGCCCGAACGCTATCGGTAGCTTAAATACACCCTACCTCTATGCACTCAATGGTCAACCTGATGCAGAAGGTCCTGTAAATTACGATGTTTATGCCAGCCTTAACCGCGTCATTAATGGAACTTATCGTATCGGTTCGGGAGCAAGTAAAGTCACCATTATCCCTGTGAACAAGGGAACCCATAAAATTAATTTGGCAGCCGGACAAACAGCCACAGGTATAAACTTTGGCAATCGTCCAAGTACTCTAGTCACCCTCAACGTTACCCCAAGCAGTGTCACCGAAGATGGAATAACCAATTTAGTCTACACTTTCACCCGCCTCGGCAGCACCACCAATCCCTTAACAGTGAACTTTGGCGTTGCTGGAACTGCTACTTTCGCTACAGACTACACCCAAACAGGTGCAGCCACTTTCACATCTAGCACCGGAACCATTACCTTTGCTGCGGGTGCAGCGACAACAACATTAATTGTTGACCCCACAGCAGACACCACCGTTGAAGCGGACGAAACTGTTGCCCTCTCTTTAGCTTCTGGTGCTGATTATGTCATAGCTGGAACACCCACCGTCACTGGAACCATTATTGATGATGACTTACCCAAGATTAATCTTAGTCCCAGCAATCAGACTGTTGTTGAAGGTTTAACCACTCCTCAAAACGCCTCCTACACCGTCACTCTTTCCCAAGCAAGCAACCAAACCGTCAGCGTTAACTATGCTACTGCTAACGGTACAGCAACCGCGGGATCGGATTACACCGCCACCATTGGAACTCTAACCTTTGCCCCTGGTGTTACTACTCAAGTCATCAATATTCCCATTCTCAATAATTCCCTTAATGAGGCGAATGAAATCTTTACTTTAGCTTTGTCTTCTCCTACTAATGCTATTCTTGGTGCGGTGACGGCAGCTACCACGACTATAACCGATACTCTCACAGCCGCTGTCACCACGACTTTAGCGGCAAATGTGGAAAACCTGACACTGACGGGAGCAGCCGCCATTAACGGTACTGGTAACGCAGGTAATAACGTGATCACGGGCAACACGGCCAATAACCTTCTCAACGGTGGTGGGGGCAATGATACCCTTAATGGTGGTGCTGGCATTGATACCTTAATTGGTGGTTTAGGCAACGATATTTACATTGTTGATAGCATCACTGATATCATTACCGAAAATGCCAGTGCTGGTACAGATACCATTCAATCTAGTGTTACTTACACGATTGCGGCACTTGCTAACGTGGAAAATTTGACACTGACGGGAGCAGCCGCCATTAACGGTACTGGTAACGCAGGTAATAACGTTATTACTGGTAATAGTGGCAATAACATCCTCAATGGTGGTGCCGGACTCGATACCTTGACGGGGGGAGCAGGAAACGATGTCTTCCTCTTCCAATTTTCCCAATCTACTGTCGCTAACCCTGACCGGATCACTGATTTTGCGATCGGCTCCGACAAAATTGATTTGCTCAGTGCCGCAGGAGGTGTGCTGCCTGCCCCCGCTGCCTTTAGTCGTGCTGCCAATTCTGCCGCTGCCACTTTAACCAATGTCGTGAATGCTGTTTTTACCGATGCCAATGGTGCCTTAGCTGGAAACCAAGCACTTGGTATTAATGGCGCGGCCCTGGTCCAAGTAACCACTGCTGGGATAGCCGGAAACTATATTATTGTCAATGATAATGTTGCTGGTTTCCAAAGTGCCAATGACTTACTGGTTAACGTTACAGGCATTATCGGCACATTACCCGCTCTCGGTAATATCCCTGTTTCCAACTTCTTTGTTTAGTGGATTCCCGATCGGGTGACAAGAATATTCTGAAGCCGGCGTGTTAGGGATCGGGAATGGAGTCGCCTCCATCCCCGACCCTTCAGAACCGTGCATGAGACTTTCACCTCACACGGCTCCTAGTTTGATTGTCCCATTCTTAGGGATACAGCTTGTCTTAGGCACTTGGTTGACATACTCCCCCCGTCAAGCTACGCTGTGACGGGGGATTCTTGACCTATCACTATCGGAAATTCCTTGTTCAACGAGACAACTTAGATTCTCAATGTCTCCACTGAAAACCCAGAGGCCGGACTCTCCCCCCCCCTTGCCCCCCCCTGTCCCCCCGACATCGGAGGGACAAGGGGGGGGGGGAGATGCGAGTAGGATGCCTGCCACGAATAAAGAAAAATGCTATCAGCCAATTACTTTGAGAGTTAAGCAGTAAGCGTTGGGGTTGTTGGGTTTCGCTTTTTCAATCGAATTATAGCACTTTTCACGTTAGTGAGGTGTCGACAAGTTTTGCAAACAAAGGGTTTAAGCTCCTTGCCCATACCTCATTCTGATGAAAACTGCTATAGATTTAATTGGGCTAACCTACTTCCCAATTGTGTTAGCATCAGAGATAAGTATAAAACAGCCGAACGATTAAAGCGGGACTATTGGCTCTATATGGTGTTTAACTGTGGGACAATGTCGGAAGTTTATGTCATTCGAGATGCGGTTACGCTAGGACGGCAACCTGTTACAAGCATTGAACATTATCAGCTTGGACTAGAGGCAATTCTCCAGCAGGATGAACGGGAATGAAGATCAGCAAAATTCAGATTAAAAATTTTAAGTCTTTTCAAAATGTTACCGTAGATTTAGATCCTGATTTTAATGTCTTTACTGGGGTTAATAATTCAGGAAAAACCAATTTGCTAGAGGCGATCGCTCTTTGGCATGAGTGTTTTAATAAGCTAATTCGGCAAGCGGGCAAAGGATATAAAGAGTTATACAAAAAAGGTGATTATATTCTCGGTCATACAACAGAAAA
>NZ_JASJFE010000254.1:0-3640 GCF_030067735.1 Microcystis sp. M53598_WE2
CTCCTAAAATTCTGCCCAGATTACCCACCCGTTTTTGATCGGCAGATTTCGGCATGGTTAAAGCGGGGGCAAAACCAGTTAAGGTACTGCGAAGACGGCGCATTCCCACACGAATTTGATGTAATTCTTCCGTATCCTGATCGAGTAAAACCCCAGCTTCGTGTTTAAGAACTTTATGAAAATGTTTATCAATACCGATATAGGCCCAATCGGCAACAGTTTTAGCCCGAGGATTAAATTTGTTAGTCATTGGTCTTTAGCGAGGAAATAATGTCAAGATGGTGATAGAATCTTTAAATCAAGACTGGAAATAATAGATACTGTTTATTCTATACAATAGGATGAACCAGCCGCTTTAAGGGAAGTTTATGGATAGTTTTTGGCTAGATTATGCGGGGGAAATCGCTTTTCGCACCGGAGAACATCTTTTCTTGACGGGAATAGCCATGGCTATGGGTAGCTTAATCGGGATTCCTCTAGGTATTTTAATTAGTCGTCAAGCTATTCTCGCCCCACCGATTATAGCGATCGTTAACACCCTACAGACTATCCCCAGTTTAGCCCTATTTGGTTTTTTAATTTCCGTGCCTTTTTTGGGAGGAATCGGCAAAATTCCCGCTATTGTTGCCCTAACTCTCTATACTTTACTGCCAATTGTTTTAAATACCTATCTGGGCATCAAAAAAGTTGATCCCGAATTAAAATTAGCCGGGTTATCCCTAGGCATGACCGACGGTCAAATCCTGCGCTATATCGAATTACCCCTGGCCAGGGCGACAATTTTGGCAGGAGTGAGAATTGCGACGGTGATTGCTATCGGTGTGGCTACGATCGCAGCTGCCATCGGTGGCGGTGGTTTGGGAGTGTTTATTTTTCGCGGTATTGCCACGGTCAACAATCAGTTAATTTTGGCGGGGGCAATTCCTGCCGCTTTTTTAGCCCTTGTTGCCGATTGGAGTCTCGGTCGGCTAGAAAAGACCTTTTCCCCTTCGCAACGTCCGAAAAAGCCCTCTAAATGGCAATGGGGCTTAGGTTTAATCGGGTTAGCCCTGCTATCTTTCCTCTTGACTCAAATTTTCCATTCATCCCCCGGCACAGTGGTGATCGGTTCCAAAAATTTTACCGAACAGGTGATTTTAGGGGAAATTTTGGCACAGGAGATCGAAAAAGAGACGAATTTACGGGTTGAACGTCAATTTAATCTCGGTGGTACTCTGATCTGTCATGAAGCGGTGAAAGCGGGTAAAATCGACGGTTATGTGGAGTATTCTGGCACGGCTTTCACGGGAATTTTGCAAGAAAAACCCCTTAACGATGCCCGATTAGTCTTTGAAAAGCTGCAAGAGATTTATCCAGAAAAATTTAATCTAGAAGTCTTTCCCAGTTTAGGATTCGAGAATACTTTCGCCATTGTTATCCGGGGAGAAACCGCCAGTCAATACAATCTTAAAACTCTCTCGCAAGTGGCTAAATATACACCCAATTGGCAAGCGGGTTTTGGTTATGAATTCTTGGAAAGGGAAGACGGTTATAAGGGATTAGCGAAGACCTACGGGCTAAATTTTGCCGGACCCCCGAAAGTGATGGATTTAGGGTTAATGTACCGCGCTTTAGCCGAAAAACAAGTGGATTTAGTGGCGGGAAATTCCACCGATGGCTTAATTCCCGTGCTAGATTTAGTCATCCTAGAAGATGATCAACGCTATTTTCCTCCCTACGAAGCGGTACCGATTTTTAACCGGGATAGTTTGCGAAAATATCCGCAATTGCGACAGGTTTTAGCGAAACTCACTGGCAAAATTACCTCCACAGCTATGCAGAAATTAAACTATCAGGTGGATGGACGCGATCGCAAAGTGGAGGAAGTGGTCAAAGAATTTCTAGTCTCCCTCTCTTAACCATTTAGTTACTCCCCCGGGTTGGTCGATTAAAGTAATGCCTTGGGCTTTTAATTCTGCGCGAATGCGATCGCTTTCGGCGTAATTTTTCGCTTTTTTTGCCTCTGTCCGTTGTTGGATGAGATTTTCGATATCCGCTGCACTAATTCCCTCAGAAACAGGGGTTTCCCTCTGGTCAGCGGCCATTTCTAAGCCCAAAACCCTAGACAATTTCACCAAAGTATGCCATTTTACCGCTAATTGGGCCAGATTGCTGTCTGTCTTACCCGCATGGGTTAAATTATTACCTTCCTTGCGTAATTCCTTAGCGATTTCAAATAACACCGCTAAACCACCGGCAAAGTTAAAATCGTGATTTACCGCCTCTTGAAAGCGATTTTCTAGCTCTTGGTCAGTAATTGCGGGATTATCTGGCGGAAGATGCTTATAACCAAAGGATAAACCCTCTTGTAAAGTATGCCAGCCATTAGTGGCCGCCTGCAATCCCTCATCGGAAAAATCGATCGGTTTGCGGTATTGGGCGCCTAAAATTAATAATCTCACGGCTAAGGGGTCATATTTTGCCAATAACTCGCGAATAGTGATGAAATTACCGAGGGATTTCGACATTTTTTCCCCAGCCACCTTAACCATGCCATTATGTAACCAATAGTGGGCCAGAGGTTTACCCGTAGCCGCTTCACTTTGGGCAATTTCGTTTTCGTGGTGGGGAAAAATCAGATCACTTCCCCCCACATGAATATCGATAGTTTCTCCCAATTGTTCTTTGACCATGGCCGAACATTCAATATGCCACCCCGGACGACCTTGACCCCAGGGAGAATCCCAACTAGGTTCCCCCGATTTTGCCCCCTTCCAGAGGGCAAAATCAAAGGGGTCTTGTTTCTTAATTGCTTCCGGGTCGTCGGTTTCTACCCGGCCGCTGGCCCCGGCTTGCAGATCATCCAGTTTTCGCCCTGATAGTTTGCCATAATCAGAAAAACGACGGACGGAATAGTAAACATCGCCATCGCTGGGGTAAGCATAGCCTTTTTGTTCTAATTCGTAGACTAGGCGCTTGATACCGTCGAGGGTATGAGTGGCCCGGGGATAAGCGTCCGCCGGTCTGACTCCTAATTTTGCCATATCTTCAAAGTAGGCCTCGATAAATCTCTCGGCTACGGCTGCCATGGTGGTATGTTCATTTTTAGCCCGATTGAGAATTTTATCGTCAATATCAGTGAAATTCTGAATATAGCGCACTTTATAACCGAGATACTCCAAATAACGCCGCACCACATCCCAAACCACACAGGTGCGCGCATGACCCAAATGGCAATAATCATAGACGGTAATGCCGCAGCAATACATGGAGACAATGCCGGGGATGAGGGGGGTAAAGGGTTCTTCGCGACGACTGAGGGTGTTGTAGAGGATTAAGGTCATGGAGGGGGAATTTTTTTCTGGGGAAAAAGGCTAGTCCAATTTTATAGCAGTTATCAGTGATCAGTTATCAGTAATCAGTTATCAGTAATCAGTTATCAGTGATAACTGATCACTTTCCCCAGGGTGAGCGCATCTCAAACCCTATTGACAATTGGCCAATTTTGTGATACGCATGGGCATTTCAAGTGATACCAGTCAATCAGAATAGTTAGGAACTCGACCTATTTGGTCGATTGTTGCTCAACAATTGAGATGGCGAATTCTCCTCAAATATGCCTGAATCGTGGGTAGGCAACTCAGATAAAGTTCATTTTGTC
>NZ_JASJFE010000434.1:0-1305 GCF_030067735.1 Microcystis sp. M53598_WE2
AAGCGTTAATTTTAGTCCTAACGGCAAGACTTTGGTGAGCGGTAGTTATGACAAAACTATCAAACTCTGGGATGTAAAAACAGGCAAAGAAATCCACACCTTCGAGGGGCATGATGGCCCTGTCAGAAGCGTTAATTTTAGTCCCGACGGCAAGACTTTGGTGAGCGGTAGTGATGACAAGACTATCAAACTTTGGGATGTAGAAACAGGCCAAGAAATCCGCACCCTCCATGGGCATGATAGCCGTGTCAGAAGCGTTAATTTTAGTCCCGATGGCAATACTTTGGTGAGCGGTAGTTGGGACAACACTATCAAACTCTGGAAGGTAGAAACAGACTCGAATTTATTGAATTTAGATGCTTTAATGGGGCGTAGTTGCGATTGGGTGCGGGTTTATTTGCACAACCCTAATTCTGATGTTAGGGAGGAGGATAGGGGTTTGTGTGATGGGATTGGGGGTAAATCGTCAGTATCAGGATTTTGAGGATTAGAGGATTTTCAGGATGCTCAATCTTAAAAGATTGTCAGGAGTTTCCAAGTAAATAATCCAGTTAATCCTAAAATCCCGTTAATCTTGGTTTAGACTTCTTTGTGAGGATACAGAAGGATTATAGGGCGATGCAGAAGAGTTGTAGGACAATACAGAAAGATTGTAGGACAATGCAGGACTTAAACGCTTTAATGGGGCGTAGTTGCGATTGGGTGCGGGTTTATTTGCACAATCCTAATTCTGGCGTTAAGGAGGAGGATAGACATTTGTGTGATGGGATTGGTGAGGAGAAGTGATAATATAGTTACATATTATGGAGATTTAGAGAAGAAAATGATCTTACTCAATTATTGTGAAAAAGCTTTACAAAAAGCACAATACAAAAGGCTAAATGACGGTACTTGGTTTGCTGAAATAGAAGGCTTTCAAGGCGTTTGGGGAAATGGCTTGACCGTTGAAGAATGCCGTCAAGACTTACTAGAAGTTCTAGAAGAATGGATCATTTTAAAATTACAAGATGGCGACCCTTTACCTATCATAGATGGATTAGAAATTAAAGTTACAACAGTTGCAGAAGTTTAGTTATGCCATCAGCAATTTCTCGCAGAAAATTAATCAGAAAATTGAAAGCTTTAGGTTACACAGGGCCTTTTTCTGGTAGTAAACATCAATTTATGAAAAAGGGTCAACATAAAATTCGCATCCCTAACCCTCATGGAAATCAAGAAATCTCTACAGATATAGTTAAGGAAATTCTCAAACAAGCGGGTATTAGTGATGAAGAATGGGACAACAGTTAAACAGTATTGGTTATA
>NZ_JASJFE010000084.1:0-5978 GCF_030067735.1 Microcystis sp. M53598_WE2
CTGCAAGCTCCTATCTAAGTCCTTCTAGTAACCAGAAGACCGGGTATCAATGGGTTGTTGGATGGTGAAGCCTCGGTTAGTAGTTTGAGGGGGAACTTGATTGGGGATGCCATTATTGTTGGGCGGCATTCCCTGATTGGGATAACCGGTGACGTTGGGTTGACTGCCGTAAACGGGGGCCTGATATACGGGGGGTTGATAATAGTTGGATTGGTTGCTAGAGCCGGGGACGGGGTTAGGGTTGGCATTATTCCGGGAGGGTAGGGCCTGAACATTTTGTTGCTCAGGGGAATAATTTCCCTGGGGGTTGACTTGATTCGGGCTGCCCCCGGGGTTGGGATTAGGAAAATTATTCCAGTTATTAGTCCGCGAGCGATTTTCGATTTCCCTTTGTAAAGGATAATTGCTAGTGTCGCCACTAATCGGTCGCACTTGAATCGGTTGCAGACTTTTACTAGCCTTCGGAGCCTGATTTTGCTTAGGCTGCGGCATTAACGGGGTGAACAAAGAGGGTTTCTGGTTGTTATCGGGATTAGTATTTAAAGGGTCAAAAGGCTGCGTCGAGGCCGGTTTGTTCAGGCGAGCGGTATTATTATGGGCAGGAATGGCCGGCAATGGTACAGCAGTGGGGAGAGGAGTATCGGTAATCTGGTTAGCCCTGATTTCCCGCTCCTCCAAGGACATTCCTGGGGTATCTAATACCGAACCCAACCATTCAGGATTCTGTTGATATACCCACAAACCAATTAGAGCCAAGGAAAATATTCCTAACGGTAGCCAAAATAAAGGTTGGGCAAAGGGTTTTAATCCCGCCAGGAAATAGCGCATGGAAGAAGAATTTTTATAGTCACTCATACCGCTTAACCCTCTATAGGTTTTCCCCCATGCTATCAAATCAGTGAGCAGTTATCAGTTTTTTAGCCGTCAGCCCCCTGCCTCCTGCCCCCTGCCTCCGTTATCTGGAGAAAAAAGCTCAGGCTCTAGGTTTCAATCTTAAGAGTTTTCAGTTCCCCGTTCCCTGATACGGCGTAGAATGATAAGATTGTTTTCAAAGATACAATAGGCGTTTGTCTTCGCTAGAGAGTTTATGAAAGTTGGCGATCGAGTTCGTGTAATTGAGTCTGTGGTAGTTTATCACCATCCTGAACACAAATCGGATCCTTTTGACGTGAAAGGACTAGAGGGAGAGGTGAAAGGGATTGTCACCGAATGGCGTGGTAGGCCGGTTAGCGCCAACCTACCCGTCCTCGTCGAGTTCAGTAAAAAGTTTAAAGCCCATTTTCGAGATTTTGAGTTAGAAATCCTGGAAAAAGCCGCCGAATAGGGACTTTTTCGCTTATTTAAGCTACGAAGCGAATAAATTTATTTTTGCCCACCTGTAGGACTTTTCCGGTTAAAGCTTCGGCTGTCTCAAAACTTTTGTCCACATCGGTGATTTTCTCACTATCGATTCTGACTGCACCCCCCTGAATCTGTCTTCTCCCTTCGCCGCTACTTTTACATAAGCCAGTGGCCGAGAGGAGATAGAATAATTTCAGGGGAAAAGTGACCGCCGCGAGGGAAAATTCGGGTACAGAAGCAGCGGCCGCTGTATTTCCCTGTAGAACTATCTCCTGCGCCGTTTTTTGTGCTTTTAATGCCTCCTCTTTCCCGTGAAACTGGGCAACTACCTCGATCGCCAGTTGTTTTTGTGCCTCCCGCGGATTGCTCGCCATAGCATCTAAGGGCAAATTTGTCAATAGTTCGTAATAATCTTTTAACAAAGCGTCGGGGGTTTTTTCCAGTTTCGAGTACATGGACAGGGCCGATTCCCGCAATCCCACATAATTATTCAGGGATTTGGACATTTTTTGACTGCCATCGGTTCCGATTAAAATCGGTAAAAGTAGCCCGAATTGCGGTGTTTTGCCGAAATATTTCTGTAAATCGCGACCGACGACAATATTAAATTTTTGATCAGTTCCTCCCAATTCGACATCGGCCTCGACAGCTACGGAATCATAACCCTGCATTAAGGGATAAAGAAATTCATGGAGAAAAATCGGTTTTTCCTGGTCGTAGCGTTCGGAAAAGCCTTCTTTTGCCAACATTTGCCCGACAGTCATGGTGGAGAGAAGTTCGAGAATTTGCGATAGGTCTAATTTCCCCAACCATTCCGAGTTATAGCGAATTTCTAGGCGATTAGGGGTGTTAAAATCTAAAATTGGGCGTAATTGTGCCAGATAATTCTCGGCATTGGCTCTCACTTCTTCGCTCGTCAATTGTTTTCTAACTTCCGATTTTCCCGTCGGATCGCCGATTCTAGCGGTAAAATCACCAATAATCACCACTGCTACATGACCGGCATCCTGGAAAGCACGCAGTTTCCGAAAAGGGATACTATGGCCTAGGTGAATATCGCTGCCGGTGGGGTCAATACCTAGTTTAATTCTTAAAGGGCGATCGGTAGTTTGCAGTAGTTGGGTTAAATTTTCCCTAGGATCTTGGGAGTCGGGTTGATGGGGGAATAGGTCACTGGTGCCACGGGTTAGCCAGTCGAGGGAGGAAGATACGGTCATTGTTGCTCATTTTCCACAGCCTTCCCATTATAGTTTTTTATTATGTCAAGTAACAAGCCAAAGGTAAATAAACTGGTATCTTCAATAAGAGTCGATAACATCTTGACAATTCTCCCGATCAAATATAGAGTCTTAAAATCTTCTTTTTCAAAATTATCAAAAAATTTCCCTGTCTTGAATTGCGATCAGATAAGCCGATGAATCCTAGTTTTAATAACTCTATACCAGTGCAGAGGATCAAAGTTTCTGTAATTGTTTCTACCTATAAATCAGCAGAGTTTATCTGGGGTTGTCTAGAGGATTTAGTTACTCAAACTCTTTATGAAAAGGGAGAAGTAGAACTTATTATTATCGATAGTGCTTCTCCGGAGAATGAAGGGGAGATTATTCAAGAGTTTCAAGAAAATTATCCTAATATTATTTACCAGAGAACTAGAGAACGAGAAACCCTCTACCGCGCTTGGAATCGTGCTATTAAACTAGCTAGGGGTTCCTATATCACCAATGGGAATACTGATGATCGTCGCTGTTTTAATGCTCTGGAAATTATGGCTAATTATCTAGATAACAATAGAGAGATTAGTTTAGTTTATGCCGATCAATTAATTACCACCCTCAAAAATGATACTTTTGCCACCACCCCAGCTTTAAAACATTGGAATTGGCCAAATTACTCCTATCAACAGATGCGTCAAGGTTGTTGTGTGGGTTCTCAACCAATGTGGCGAAAAATGCTGCACGATAAATATGGTTATTTTCAGGAAAATTTTCGCTGTGCCGGTGATTACGAATTTTGGTTAAGAATCGGCATTCAAGGCGAAAAAATGGCTTTAATTCCTGAGATTTTAGGGTTATATTATTTAAATCTCCAAGGCTTAGAACATGGCAGTAATGGTCAAGCATTACAGGAACATTATCAAGTGTGTAAAATCTATAAAATTCCCCACCCAGACATTAAGGATATAGAAATTAAACCCAATCCAGTTAAGATGGAAGATTTAGGCATAATTTTACAGGAAGATGAGCGAGAAAAATTACAAACAATTCAAGCTATCTCCCGGAAAAGATGCCCAATTATTGTTATTGATGGCGTGATCTTTCAACTTGAGCAACGAAAATTAGCCAGAATTTGGTCTTCAATTCTAGAGCATTGGAGTCAATTAGAATTTAGTCAACACATTGTTATTTTAGATAGAAATAACACCGCACCAAGATGGGAAGAATTTAAATATTGGCCTGCGGAATCCTACGATTATAATTGCACGGGAAAGGATGCCAGAAAAATTCAAGCTATTTGCGATCGCCTACAGGCAAATTTATTTATTTCCACTTTTTATACCAGTCCCTTAAACACTCCTTCTCTACTTTTACTTGCTTCTGAACTACAACAAAAAAACGGCAATTTAACAGTGGATTTAGAAAAACACTATGCAATTTTATCCGCTTCTAGAATCATCGCTTTTTCCTCTGATATCGCCCAAGACTTAAGAAAGTCATACCCGAAAATTAACCCCGAAAAAATTGATATTATCGAGCTTTTTGAAGTTAATCAAAAAATAGCGGAAGAAATCAGTAATTTTCTCTGGTATGCGCTCAGTGAAGGGAACGAATCAAGTCAGCATCAAGTCTGGTTAGAGTTAAGAAAATTACAGGAAGCACAACAGACAATGTATCTGAAACAACAGCAAGATTATCATACTATGCAAGGGATGGGAATATCCCTAAAAGAATTAGATAATAATCATAACTATCTCCAGAAAAATAATCAGGAATTACGGGAAGAAATTAACTATTTGTCCTCCCGTAAGGGAATAGTAAAAACCCTATCGAAAACTTCTATTTTACTTCTTGCTAAGATCAAGAAAAAACTCCCAATATTTTAGGGAATTAAGAGAAAGTTTCCTAACAATGATCCGATCCTGGCACGGCAGGGACTAAAAGTGGTAAAGTAATGTTAAGAATTAGAGGAGAAAACACTGTGCCACATTCGATCGTCACTGGAACTTGTGAAGGGGTTGCCGATTGCGTTTCCGCTTGTCCTGTTGCTTGCATCCATCCCGGACCGGGTAAAAATGTTAAGGGAACCGATTGGTATTGGATTGATTTTGCCACTTGTATCGACTGTGGTATCTGTCTACAAGTATGCCCCGTCGAAGGTGCAATTCTGCCACAAGAACGTCCCGATTTACAAAAAACTCCCTAATTTATCAGTTATCAGTGATCAGTTATCAGTTATCAGATGTGAGTTTTCAGTTCACTGATTACTGTTCACTGAAAATGCTTCCCACTTCCCAATTCATAATTCATAATTCATATTACTGTCTGCTATCTCCTTTTTACCTTACCATGGATTATCTTTTAGAAGTTGAACAAGTTTATGCTGGTTATGTGCAGGATTTATACATATTGCAAGGGGTTAACTTTCGCATTGCACCGGGGGAGTTAGTCACGGTTATCGGTCCCAATGGTGCGGGAAAATCTACCCTCGCTAAGACGATTTTTGGTTTATTAAAACCCAGTGCTGGAACTATCACTTTTAAGGGACAAAATATCGCCGGTTGGAAATCTAATCAAATCGTTCCCCTCGGAATGGGTTATGTTCCCCAAATTGCTAATGTTTTTCCGTCCCTGAGCATCGAGGAAAATCTGGAAATGGGGGCTTTTACGAGCAAAGGAAATATAAAATCTTTAAAAGAGCGCATTTATGCCATGTTTCCCCGTTTGCTTGAGCGCCGTCGTCAGAAAGCTGGCACTTTATCCGGAGGAGAAAGACAGATGTTAGCCATGGGACGAGCGCTGATGTTGGAACCAGATTTATTAATTCTCGATGAACCTTCGGCAGCTTTATCTCCTATCTTAGTAACCAGCGTTTTTGAACAGATAAAAGCGATTAATCAGACGGGAACTGCAATTATTTTAGTGGAACAGAATGCCAAAAAAGCCCTAATGATGTCCGATCGAGGTTATGTTTTAGAAAGTGGTCAAGATCGTTTTCAGGGATCGGGTCAAGATTTACTCAATAACCCGAAAGTAGGGGAATTATACCTCGGGGCGGCTTATCATGATGCCAAACGAGATGATTAGGAATTTGTTAAGGATTGAGGGGGATTTTGATTTCTTCCCAGAATTTAGCGATAGGATAGTAATTGAGTACAAATCTCCACAGCCCTGATGTCAAGGTGATAAGCCAGCAACCCCTAAATAGGGTCTGCTGAATAAATCTAAAAACCTTGTTGGGTAAGACTTTTAGACCTTTTGTCAATCAAAAAGTACTGGATCTGGGAGTGATCGGGGGGAAATTTAGGCACTTTTTCCCTGAAAATTAGGTAATTGGCCACCTCAAAACTGGTAAAACCCCACACCCCACACCCCACACCCCACACCCTGCCACCACCGAAAAACTTTTTGCCGCAAACCCTA
>NZ_JASJFE010000881.1:0-6314 GCF_030067735.1 Microcystis sp. M53598_WE2
CCTCTTCATCCTTGAGACAATAGGTAAGATATTGATTTTGGTTTTGAGTGATCGTAAAAGTCATATCAGTTATCAGTTATCAGTTATCAGTTATCAGTTATCAGTTATCAGTTATCAGTTATCAGTTATCAGTTATCGGTACAGCTGACTAAAAAGCTGATTGCTAACATAGAACGTAGGTTGGGTTGAAGCATGAAACCCAACACCCGCTCATGTTACGCTACCACTAACCCATCCTAACAAATAATTGTGCCTCCCTACTTAGCTTAACCAATGAGGTTTTAGATTCGGCCCTTGTGAATAAGCTGGGATAGCCTAGCTTGAGATGAAAATTTGGGTAAGAAAATAGGCAATTGCGGCACTACCAACCGGTACAGTGAGATTATCTATACCCAGTTTCGAGAAAGTTTCTAGAATAGTAGCTACGATCGCTGTCAATAAAGATACTAAAATAATTGGCGGATTAATGCCATTAATAAAAGATAAAATAATCAAGCTGACTAAAAAGCTGATTACTAACATAGTCAGGGAACCTTCCAGACTTTTGCCACTGCCGAAAATTTTGTAGGGATGTTGACCGAAATTTTGTCCGACTAGGGCCGCTAATCCGTCTCCCAAAGCCATAATTAAAATACCCATTGCCGCATATTCGGGGTGAGAAATTGGCCAAAAATAAGCCACGAGAACACCGATACTAACAGCATAAAAAAAAGTTCCCCAACTGCGGCGACCGACACTATTAAGACTGGGTAAAATGGGGAAAAAATAGGATAGGATAGCGATAGTTGCCGCTAGGATCGCCGCGATTATTCCCACCCAAGCGGGGATATTTAACCACCAGGCAAAAAGGATGACGTTTCCTGTGCCAATGTGGACAACTTTGCGGGTAATTTCGCCATCGGTACTGAAAAGACTTTTTAATTTTTCAGCGATCAGAATCAGAACAGCTAGGTAACAGGCGACTAAACCGATCGAAAATAGGAGAGAGTGGGATAGTTCCACGTGGCAAAAGCGAAAATTGACTATCTATTTAGTTTAGGCGATCGAGGTGACATTGATGAAAGGAATTTTTATTGGCTTAATTGAGGGATATCGACGGTTTATTTCGCCGCTATTTCCCCCTTCCTGTCGTTTTCAACCCACCTGTTCCCAGTATGCCATGGAAGCGATTGATCGCTTTGGTGTGCTGCGCGGTTCTTGGTTAGCAATTAAGCGTATTCTCCGTTGTCATCCCTTTCACCCCGGAGGTTACGATCCTGTGCCTCCCTGTAGCCACAAGCACGATTAAAAGGCAAAAATACTGCCTATTTTCTTTGGGGAAAACGCTCGATATCGGCGATACCATAAAAGATGATCTGTTTATCTTTTAAACGTAGTCGATCGACTCTTAATTGGGTACCATCGAGGGCAAATTTATCTAAATCCATGAGGTTGTTAACGTGGCTGATTAAAGCTTCTCCTAAAGCTTTCGATCTTTCGTCCCCTTGATAAACCACCTCAACAAATTGAATTTTTCGCCGTTCTTCCACAACCACAGCAGTGGTCATTTCTAGAAGAATTGGTTCTTCTTCTCCCAATTTGATGAGACTTTTCAGAGTTAAAGTTTTATCGTCATTGAGAATTAATTCCGTATTCTGACAGTGAATTGATTTACCTTCGTACTCTAATCTTTGCAGTTTTTCGACAATAAAAGGTGTATTAAAAGAGGTGGTTAAGTCTTCTTCCGTTAAAACTACCCGCAAAGTGGCCCGCGTCGGTTGACGGAGTTTTACCTGTCCGGTAAAAATGGCACTAAAATCGATCGCCACCGCTTGTACATACAATTCCATGGCTTCGATGCGTAGGCCATTGTACATCAGCATCGACTGACCGATAAAGTCAAAACCGTCGATACTGCCTTGCAGTAATTTGGCCACGGGTTCGGCGCGGACAGTCGCTTTCAGCTTGCCTGTCCGTTTGAATAATGCAGCGATCGCAGCACTCACCGCCTTACTGATGAGTTGATCGCCGCTCTGATTGGGAAAAGGTAAGCTACCAAACACGCCTGCTGTCATATCTCTCATAAGTGGGACTACAACGATCTTAACATTATTTAAAGTTTCTTTACATCTCGTTTTATTAATGAGAATGATAAGCAATCTGTATGATTCTGTAGAGGTTATAAATTTTTAGCGGTCTATCCCGTGCTAGGGGATAGGATAGAAAAGTGCTACTATCCCAGTGATATAGCGTTTTTCACTTAGAAAATCGGGGTTAAAAACGTGGTTGCCATTTCAGATCAACAACAGTTAGCCGCTACCCACAACCACAGCGATCGAGTGGCGGTATTATTGATGGGATACGGGGAAGTGGAGAGTTATGAGGACTTCGCCAACTATAATGAACAGGCCTTGAATCTGCTGACGGCTAAGTTCGCTCCTGTACCGACTTGGGTTTATCCTCCCCTAGCGAAATTATTGGCCATATTTGACCTACACGAATGGCAGCACCAGCATAATCACTTTATTTCGCCCCATAACCACATTTTCGAGCATCAAAGACAGGAAATCGAGCGCAATTTACAGGCAAAATGGGGTAATCGGGTGGAGGTATTCAAAGCGTTTAACTTCTGCGCGCCTTTTTTACCGGCACAAGTATTAACGGAAATCCGCGAGCGGGGATTCGAGAAAATTTTGATCTATCCTCTCCTCGTGGTTGATTCTATCTTCACCAGTGGCATTGCCATCGAACAAGTTAACAAAGCTTTAGCTCAAGGACAAACGGGGGAACATTGGGTCAAAGGATTGCGCTACATTCCCTCGTTTTATAACCAACCCGCTTATATAGAGCTAATGGCGCGGTTAGTGGAGGAAAAAATCGCGGCCGAGGTAGCTAGTAGCTGTCTTCCCTCGCAAATTGGCATTATTTTAATGAATCACGGTTGTCCCCACGAAGCTAAGGGATTTACGTCGGGAATCGATGAAAGTCAAGCTTTATACGAGTTGGTCCGGGAAAAATTAATCTATCGTTATCCCTTGATTTCTGTGGGTTGGTTAAATCACCAAACCCCCTTAATTAAATGGACGCAACCGAATGCAGAGTTAGCGGCGAAGAATTTAATCGAATTGGGGGCAAAAGCCTTAATTTTCATGCCGATTGGCTTTGCTACGGAAAATCACGAAACTTTACTGGATGTGGAGCATATTATCGAAGCTTTACGCCGCAAGCACGACCAAGTTAATTATGTGCAGATGGCCTGTGTCAACGATAACCCCGAATTTTGCCAGATGGTCGCCGATTGGGCCGAGGAACATATCGAAGCTTTACTATCACAAGAGGCTTTATCTGTCAATACTTCTGTAACAATTCCTCACATTCATTCCGATCACCATCATCACCACGGACACCACCACCATCATTGAAAATCAGTCCTACCACTTGTCACTTTTGGAAGTATAATCTATAATTGTGCTTTCCTGGGTACGTAGCTCAATGGATAGAGCATCCGCCTTCTAAGCGGACGGTTGTAGGTTCGATCCCTACCGTACCCGTTATTGTTAAGTAGGGATGGGAAATTCTCTCCTATCGTCCCAGGGACAATCGCTTTGAGGCGGTGAGCGTGGAATTAGGTCAGTTGAGTCCTGTCGGTTGATATTGATTGTGTTTAATTTAGTTTGCGATCGAGTTGAGGGTCAGTCAAGGGAGAAGGCAAAGGCGAATAGGACGTACTGCGCCACAATATCTCACGGAATGAGGATAGGTCGCCTGAGAAGGAGTAAAACAAGAGAAACTACCTGAAACTCCTTCTTCTGTGCATCCCTCTATTTAATAGTTTGCCCTCTTTGTAATAGCCTTTCTCGTCTCTTTTGACGGGATTCTGTTTCCAGTTGGGCGAGTATATCGTCTAAAAAAAGATTATAAAGCTCAATCTGGCGGTTAGTTTCCCGTAAGCTTTCAAGACATTGTTTTCTCGTTGCTTCATCGGGATAGGAGGTGCGGTAAGTCATCATAAGTTCCATTGCCTCTTTACTTCATCAACACTAGCACTAACAGCATCCACACTGGCTGTTCCTTGCAAAATCGCTCTTTCTAACATCTCTAGCATCGTATTTGAGAGAGTCGGCTGCTCTTGTAAAATTCTCAGCAGGATATTATTAATTCGGGAGTAGGAATTAGTTACCCTCTCTCTGGCATTAGATAATTCTTCTAATTCTGATAATGTCCGTTCATTTTCCCCATATTCTGTAAAAAGTTGCCATTCCGTTGCCGATGCGTACTCTATCTGATCCGCTAGTTGACGCAGTAGATCAAAAATGCTCGCTAAGGTTTCCTCCGGTAATGTAGCCATATTCAATTATTTCTATTATCCCCAGTCTATCATCTGGTTGGTACGAGGTAATCCTGTTTAATTTAGTTTGCGATCGAGTTGAGGATCAGTCAAGGGAGAAGGCAAAGGCGAATCAGACATACTGCGTCACAATATCTCACGGAATGAGAATAGTTCGCCTGAGAAGCAGTAAAACAGGGGAAAGGAAGCGATCGCTAGTGTGAGACATATATAACTTAAGATTTGTGACGCGATCACGACAAAGCAGAATTAATAGTTCCAGTGGTTCAGGGAAATGAACTGATTAGCAAGGGGGAAGTTAGCCGTTTCAAGATTGGCGATCGCATTGACAATTGCCTTAAAACTCATTTTCTTTGAGGGATTTGCCTCTTGATAAATTGCCAAAATTCCGGGATGGTGGGAATCCGCAGCATGGAGAAACTGAAAGTCACGGCAGTTAAGGGTCAACAGGATGCGATCGGCATTTCTAGCATAGTCCAGAACTATGAAATCTGGCTGACTCATCAGACCAGCTTCGTTAACTGTAATCACTTCATGTCCAGCCTGTCGTAGCAATTTCACCAACACTTTATCTTGGGCATCTTCATCAATGAGTAACTTTAGGAACCCAGGGCTACTCCTCTCGCTTCTAGGTAACGACGTTCTGCGTCCGCTTCCTGCTGCAACAGTTCTTGATGAGTTTGGCAGTATTCAATTGCTTCGAGAACGGCGGCTAAGGGTAATTCTTTGCTGTCGGCGACTTCTTCAGGAGTCATTTTGTTGGCGATCGCATCTGACCAAACAGTGAAAGCTGTCAGCTTGCTGCCTTTGACGTATAGTTGCTGTCGCCAGGAATGAGGACGTTTCTCTAAATACTGCCATTGAGTTTTCGCCGCGTTAGTGGTCATGCTGATGCCTTGATCAAAGCTGGTATCCCCAGTTTATCATCTGGTTGATGGGAGGTAATCGGGCTTAATTTGGTTAGTGATCGAGTTGATAGTTTAAGGGAGAAGGCAAAGGCAAATCCGACATACCGCGTCACAATCCCTCACGGAAGTGGATAGGTCGCCTGAGAAGGGGTAAAACAGGGGAAAACACCTGAAACTCCTTCTTCTGTGAATCACTGTCTTATGGCGAAAGGAGAAACAGCAGTCTAGAAAAGAGTTCTGGTATTATTTATAGACATCGCCGCGAGGTTTAATAGTTGTAATGACGTATAGATTGTTATTTCTATCTTCAAAAAACAACACTCGATACTTACCTACTCGCAATCTTAGTTCATCTCTTCCGTAAAGGGGTTTAATATCTAATTTTGTAGAATCCGAAATCAAAGTATCCAAAGCTTCAAGAAGACGAATTTGATCATTTTTAGGCATCCTTTCTAAGTAGCGTTCTGCTTGTCTAAGTAGAATATAATCAGCCAAGTTTATCTCCAAATAATTTGTATTTTAATTCTGTTGAAGTGATTCCAGTATCTCGACCGGATAAATAATCTTGCCATGCTGCTTGGCTTTCAGCAAGTTCTTCGGCTGGAATGATCTCATCGTCATCTTTTGGCGCTACGGTCGGCTTGATGATAGTTTTTAAATCCTCTAAAAGTCGCAACTTATCCGTAAGGGGAAGATTCTCTATTTGGCTGAGGATTTCATAGTAAGTTGTCATAGACCTTGATCGTATCAGATAATCCGAACACACCTCAAATAATACCACATCCAGATACTAACCAAAAATGGTAAAAGCGGTGGGCTGTTCACAACCGACTTGGTTCTGCGGTTTCTTTATCGGGATTAAGAGAGAAATATAAAAATTTATTAAATTGTAGCTTTTAATACAGTTGTGGGGGGGGGGAGTGTGTATTTTTGTTTTGTCCGCCTTTGGTGTTGGGTTGTTGCTTAATCTGGCCGCGAGAAGGCGATCGCACTTTGAGGAGATACATTAATGAAAACAAGTGTAATATACATAACGGCTGTATTAACTTTATTGGGACTAACTGTGTCTCGACAAGCTA
>NZ_JASJFE010000722.1:0-1729 GCF_030067735.1 Microcystis sp. M53598_WE2
AAACGTTTAGCATATTTTCTGGTAGGTTTGATTGGGTCAATCTTGTAGGTTGTTTCACCATCAAAAACCGTAACTAAAGAAGATAAACCTAGGTCTATCCCTGATATTTTTAGTTTTTCAATGGTTGTTGAGTCATCCATCTCAAACAAGATGGCAGCAAAATATTTATCTGTACTGGTTTTAGAAACAGTTACGGATTTAATCTTACCATTTATTACTTGAGAAATCTTAGCTTTTACAAACCCTAATTTAGGTAGCTTAATTCCCTTATTTCTAATTGAACAACTTTCAGGATAACGGATTGATTGTTTTTTGTGCTTACTTTTAAATTTAGGGAATTTTGTTCTTTTTGAGAAGAAGTTCTTAAAAGCAGATTCTAAGTTTTTCAATGATTGCTGCAAGGTAGCGGCAGTAGCCTCAGCTAACCATTCAAAATCCAGCTGTTTCTTGAGTTTGGTAAGGTCTTTTGCCATGTCACAGTAGGTCATTCCTTTACCAGTCTCTAGGTACTGATTGTTAGTTTTATTTAAGTAGTAATTCCAAACAAAACGGACGCAACCAAAGTTTTTAGCTAAGGCTAGTTCCTGTTTTTTGTTTGGGTATATTCTCACTTTTAAAACATTTAACATCAGCCTGACCCCATCTGTGCTATCTTTTCAGTGTAACACTTACCGCTTAAATATGTCAAGCTCATACATACCTTGAGAATCAAGCCTTTCCTTATTAGGAAACGCTGTCGCGTTAGTTTAGATTCTGGGGGCAATTCATCTCCCGTTAATTTCTGGTATATTTTTAATTAAGGAGAAATTTAACGGGAGTCCTCTTGCTCCATTTAGATAGAGTAAGCTGGAAATAGCGTCGGTTAACTCCTGATGAATTGGCTCAAACAAGGAAAATGGATCGCGGGGGGTTTCGGGCTAACTGTTTTACTGATGGGAACTATTAGCCTAGTTTCCTATCGCAATACCCTCGCCCTGCGTCAGCGCGCTGCCGAGGTGGAAGTTACCTACGAGATCATCGATAATCTCGCTAATCTTTACGCTAACATGGCGGTGGCCGAATCGGGAAGACGGGATTATATCAAAACTGGCAGCCCCAGTGAATTGGGCCGTCATCGTCGGGCGATCGCTTTGATGCAATCTAACTGGCAACTCCTGGCTAAACAATTAGAAAACGGCACGGATTTCGAGCGGGAAATGGTGACTGAGATCGGGGATTTAATGTATCGGCGAATTACTTTATTTAATCAATCGATCGCTACCTATAAATCCGATCGATCCGATGATATTTCTCAAGATGCAATCACGGTTAAAAGTGTCGAAGTCCGGGATAAGTTTCAAAATCTTCTTACCTATTTACAAGCTAGTCAGAAAAGGAATTTAAGAAGTAGCATCGCTAGTTCTAGGGATAGTATCAGCGAAAATTCTCTTTTGGGTTTACTGGGAACTTTTACTAGCTTTGGGATTATTTGCGGAGTTTATTTTTTAGTTTTTTGGCAAGAGAAACGGCGACAAAAAAGTGATGAAATTCACCGGTTATTACTACAGGAAAAAGAACTTTCCGATCTAAAAATTCAGCTTTTTTCTATGATATCCCATGAGTTCCGAACTCCTTTAACCGTGATTCTTTCCGCCTCTCAGTTATTAGAAAATGGCTTAAAAGATGCAGATCAGTCGAGCAGAAAAAACCTATATAGAATCCAGTCTTCTGTCAAGCTAATGAATCAATT
>NZ_JASJFE010000129.1:0-2779 GCF_030067735.1 Microcystis sp. M53598_WE2
GCAATTAAATCTTCAATTAGATTTCTCTATATCCTTGAGTGATCACTTACTAATCTCTTTACAAAACTAGAAAAAACCCTGATAGCATCTCCTTAACTGCCCCTGGGGAAGCGATCTGAAAAACGCCATCAATCCCTGAATATCAACCCTCAACCGACGCGCACTCATGAAAACCTCGAAAAACCCCACCGATCCAGTTCGCGCCTATCTCAGAGAAATTGGCCGAGTTCCCCTTCTCACCCATGAAGAAGAAATTCTCTACGCAAAACAGGTGCAAAGATTAATTTTTCTCGAAAAAATCAAGGAATCCCTAAGGGCTAAACTCGGCAGGGAACCCAGCGATCGCCAATGGTCAGAAGCGGCGGAAATTAGTGAAGAACAACTCCGTCGAGAATTGGGGGCAGGGGATTTCGCCAAACGCAAGATGGTAGAAGCGAACCTGCGTCTAGTGGTTTCCGTCGCTAAAAAATACCTAAAACGCAATCTAGATCTATTAGACCTTATCCAAGAGGGAACGATTGGGATGCAAAGAGGTGTGGAAAAATTCGATCCCACCAAAGGCTATCGCTTTTCCACCTATGCTTATTGGTGGATTCGCCAAGCCATCACCCGGGCGATCGCAGAAAAAAGTCGCACCATCCGTCTGCCCATCCACATCACCGAAAAACTGAATAAAATCAAAAAAGCCCAGCGTCAACTAGCTCAAGATAAAGGTCGCGCTGCCACCATTGCCGAATTAGCCGAGGAATTAGACCTAACTCCCAAACAGGTGCGAGACTACTTGGAAAGGTCCCGTCAACCCCTTTCCCTTGACTTAAAGGTGGGGGACAATCAAGACACGGAATTAGGGGAACTCTTGGAAGATACGGGACTTTCCCCCGAAGATTACACTGCCTATTCTTCCCTCCAAGTGGATTTGGAAAAACTGATGGCAGACCTCACCCCTCAACAAAAAGAAGTGATTTGTCTGCGTTTTGGTTTAGATAATGGGCAGCCCCTCACCCTAGCAAAAATTGGCGTTCGACTCAATATCAGTCGTGAACGCGTGCGTCAGATCGAACGAGAAGCGATCGCTAAATTAAGAAAACGCAAGGGCAACATCAGAGAATATCTAGCTAGTTAGGGTTTGCGGCAAAAAGCTGTTCGTGGGGGCAGGGTGTGGGGTGTGGGGTGTAGGGTGTGGGGTGTGGGGAGAATAAATAAAATAATCTCCTATCTCCTGACTCCTGACTCCTGAATACTGCCTCCTGCCCCCTGCCTTCGTTAAGGGTCAAATCGATCGTCTGGATAACAGCGAGAAAAATGACCCATTTCTAGATTCATCGGCGACTTTTCTCCGCTCTTATTTCTCTATTTATTCAAGATATTTTTTCAAAAAGAGAGCTAATTTTTCTTTAGTGGCGACGGGAACAGAATCTAGACGGGTAAGAATAGCGTATTTAAGGGCAGAATGAGCGGCGGAAACGGGAGGATTAGCTGCCAGACGACGCACCGTTTCTTGAATAACTTTTTGGGCATTAATAGCGTTATGGTGTAGATTTTCGATCACCATTTCTACCGTGACATGATCGTGGTCGGGATGCCAACAATCGTAATCGGTAACTAGGGCTAAGGTAGCGTAGGCAATTTCCGCTTCTCGGGCTAATTTTGCCTCGGTTAAATTGGTCATACCGATCACGGTTGCCCCCCAACTTCTATAGAGATTTGATTCCGCTTTAGTAGAAAAAGCCGGCCCTTCCATACAGAGGTATGTACCGCCGCGATGCAAGGTAACTTCCGGTAGGTTTAAACTAGCGACGGCATCCCCTAAAATTTCGGCTAATTGGGGACAAATGGGATCACCAAAGGCAACGTGAGCAACAATTCCTTCCCCAAAAAAAGTCGCTATTCTCTCTTTAGTTCTGTCAATAAATTGATCGGGAATGACTAAATCTAGGGGTTTAACTTCGGCTTTTAGGGAACCAACGGCCGAAGCGGAAATAATATATTCAACCCCTAATTGTTTGAGAGCGTGAATATTAGCGCGAAAGGGTAATTCGGTCGGTAAAAAATGGTGATTTCTGCCATGACGCGCTAAAAAGGCGACTTCTGTTCCCTCTAAAGTACCGAGAATTAAAGCATCGGAAGGAGAACCAAAAGGAGTATCGAGGGATACTTCCCGCACATCCTTGAGGGCATCCATTTTATACAAACCACTGCCGCCAATGATGCCAATTTTTACCGTCGTCATAGTCTTGGAAAGAATTAGTTATCGTTGCCTTGATTGTACCATAATTGAGCGATCGAACTGTGATAATTTTTCCGTTAAGGCCTTACTTTTTCTTTTTCTTGCCCTTGAGGGAACCATTAATTAAACCATTAAAGCCATAAATTTCTTCAGTTCCCGCGATGGTAACTAATTCCACCTCTTTCGTGTCTCCCGGTTCAAATCGAACTGATGTACCCGCAGGAATATTCAGATGGGTTCCTTTGGTTAATTCGCGCTGGAACTCCAGGGCCTGATTAACTTCATAAAAATGATAGTGGGAACCCACTTGAATGGGTCGATCGCCTGTATTAGCCACAGAAATACGCAGGGTGTCGCGACCGACATTAATCTCGATCGCCCCGGATGGTGTGATAATTTCTCCCGGAATCATAACTGCTAAAAATCTCCTGTTAGTGAATGGGATTGTGAACGGTAACTAATTTAGTACCATCGGGAAAAGTCGCTTCGATCTGCACTTCCGTAATCATTTCCGGGATACCTTCCATTACCTCCTCGCGAGTTAATAAAGTA
>NZ_JASJFE010000822.1:0-2333 GCF_030067735.1 Microcystis sp. M53598_WE2
ACAATTAAATATAAATAAGCAAACTAAAGCATTAATATTAGCCGATTTTTATGGAACTTATACCCTACCGACTTCAACTTTTAATAACTATGTTTTATCTTCCCAATCCCTAGCAACTTATCATCTTACCAGTGAAGCGATTACTATTCTAGAAACTACCATCAAACAGGGGCAAAATTCAGCAATCATTGAGAGAAACTTAGCTGATTTGTACTGGCAAATTGGCCTGGCTAATCTAGCTACCAATCATTATCTTAAAGCGATAGAATTAGCTCAGATACCAGAACAATTAGAAGAAAAAACCTTGGCTCAATTTGGTTTAGGAGAAGTTTATGCCGCTTTAGGAGATAATAATCAAGCCAAGATTTGGTATAGTAAAGCTAGAGAAGGTTATCTAGCTTTAGGCGATTCTGCAAGGGCTAACTTTGTGATCCAATTAATAGAAAGCTTGCCTTAAGTTAAAAAAAGAGTAGTCTAGCTGTTGCGGGTTTTGTCTTGGGCCAACTTCTCGGGTTGTTGCCCCAAGTCGGGGTATCCAAGAAGACTGGCGCCCCAGGAGCATCAGCTAACAGAGCTTGTAAGTAGGTAGGCGTTAAAAATTATCAGATGCCCCCCTTATTAAGGGGTATCCCCCCGCCTATCGGCACCCCCCTTATCAAGGGGGGCAGGGGGGATCGAACCTAAAATCCATTTTTAATTTAATTATAACCAGCTACTTAGCCGCTTGTTATCGTCCTTCCGAAACTCCAGGAAGAGCGATAACCCGAAAATATCAACGACGGACAAAACCCGTCAAAGTCTATCAATGGCTAGGTGGGGTGAAGACCATCAAACCCGACAGCAACCCCGAAAATCGTGTCAGAATAGATCATTGTAGTCACTGATTATCTTTGAGAAAAATATTTATATGTTAGGACGGGACAACTACGATTTAATCATTGTCGGGGGCGGTATAGTCGGAACCACCCTAGCGGTGGCCTTAAAAAATACAGGATTAAATATCGCTATGATCGAGGAACGTCCCCTAGAGGTGGCCGCCTCCCGTCGTCAAGCTTATGCCCTCTCCTTGATGTCCAGCCGGATTTTTACAGGCTTGGGTATCTGGGATAAAATCTCGCCCAGTATCGGTAAATTTCGTCATATTCGCCTTTCTGATGCCGATTTTCCGATTTTTGTCCCCTTTGTGGTCGATGAGCTAAAAACCGATTATTTGGGCTATGTGGGCGAACATCAAGTGATTTTAACCGCCCTACACAATGCCAGCCAAGATTGCGATCGCATTGACTGGTTATCCCCTGCCAAAGTGTTAGAAGTGGAGTACGGAGCAGAAACAGCCACTGTCACCCTGGAAGAAGCCGGTCAAACCCGAAAAATCACCACAAAATTAGTCATCGGGGCCGATGGAGCCAGATCCGCTATCCGGCAAGGGGCGCAAATTAAAACCAAAGGTTGGAAATATTGGCAATCCTGTGTCGCTTTCACCATTAAACATCAACTCGATCGCAACGATACCGCCTTTGAAAGATTTTGGCCCACCGGTCCGATGGGCATTTTACCGCTCCAGGGTAATCGCTGTCAGATCGTTTGGACAAATCCCCATGGGGAAGCGAAAAAACTGCAAGAAATGCCCGAAGCGGAATTTATCAAGAAATTAGAGGCATATACGGGGGGATTACTGGGAAAACTAGAATTAGTTAGCCCCCGCGCTCTCTTTCCCGTACAGTTAATGCAGAGTGATACTTATGTTAAACCCCGACTGGCTTTAATTGGTGATGCCGCTCACTGTTGTCATCCCGTCGGTGGTCAAGGTTTAAATTTAGGCATTCGCGACGCAGCCGCTTTAGCGCAGGTATTAAAGGAAGCAGTAGAAAAGCAAGAAGATATAGGAGCGCTTTCTACCCTAAAATCCTACGAAAAATGGCGTAGATCGGAGAATTTAGCGATTTTAGGCTTCACAGATTTTCTAGATCGCCTGTTCTCCAATAACTGGCCGCCTATCGTTGTCATCCGTCGTCTCGGATTGGCAATTATGCGCGGTTTCCCCCCGTTGAAATTGTTTGCCCTGCAATTAATGACGGGACTAAAAGGACGTATTCCCCAATTAGCCAGGACTTGCTGAATAAATCTAAAAACCTTATTGGGTAAGACCTTTAGACTTTTTGTCAATCAAAAAGTACCAGATATGGGAGTGATCGGGGGGAAATTTAGGCACTTTTTCCCTGAAAATTAGGTAATTGGCCACCTCAAAACTGGTAAAACTCTACACCCTACACCCCACACCCCACACCCCACACCCTGCCCCCACGAACAACTTTTTCAGCAAACCCTATGTA
>NZ_JASJFE010000770.1:0-4549 GCF_030067735.1 Microcystis sp. M53598_WE2
CAGCAACGCCAAAATTTAGACCATTTTCTTGATTACAAAGTAAGAAAAAAACTCTAATACCCAATCTGTTTTTAATAGTATGATTAACTTCCAATCGAACTTGAAAAACCCGCTCCCTACTTCCCACTTCCTATTCCCCGCTCTCTTGACCAAATGCTCACCTCGCCTACCTTCACTCTGGCCACTTAGTGCTATTGTACACCTAACCAGACATTTTAGCCTGAAATTCTGAAATATAATGTCTGCTTAACCTGGAACGATCAAAGCGTTAGATTAGAAAGAGTCCTTTTTTTAGAGATATTTAACCCTGATGGTCTGGCCTTTTAAACCGAAAACCCACAAACAAATCGCTCGAATAGAAATTACAGGTGCAATTGCCTCCGATACCCGCAAAAGGGTCTTAAAAGCCCTAGAAATCGTCAAAGAAAGGCAATATCCCGCCCTACTTCTCCGAATTGACTCCCCCGGGGGAACCGTGGGGGATTCCCAAGAAATTTATGAAGCATTGAAGCGGTTACAAAAAAACACGAAAATAATCGCTAGTTTTGGCAATATTTCCGCCTCTGGCGGCGTTTATATCGGTATGGGGGCCAATTATATTATGGCTAACCCCGGCACGATTACTGGCTCGATCGGTGTTATCCTGAGAGGGAACAATCTGGAAAGATTGTTGGATAAGGTGGGAGTTTCGTTTAAAGTGATTAAATCTGGCCCTTATAAAGATATTCTCTCCTTCGATCGAGAATTAACTGATGAAGAAGAAAGAATTCTCCAGGATATGATCGATACCAGTTATCAGCAATTTCTGCAAACCGTCGCCGGAGCTAGAAATTTAGATGTCAATCAAGTGAAAAGTTTTGCCGATGGGCGCATTTTTACTGGTCAACAGGCTTTAGAATTAGGAGTGGTTGATCGCTTGGGAACCGAGGAAGATGCCCGACTTTGGGCGCTAGAATTGGCAGGATTACCCCCAGATAAAACTAAATGTCAGACTATCGAAGAACCGAAACCCCTCCTCAGTCGTCTGACGGGCAATCGTTCCCCAATACCCCCAGGATTACAAAAAACCCTACAGCGTCTAGAATTTGAATTGGAAGTTAACGGACAACTATTGTGGTTATACCGACCCTGATGGCCAGATTAAAGTCGAGAAAAAGGGCGCGTTAACCCCTAAAATTGACTCATCAGGATTAGCGGAGGATGACAATCGTGCAGTGGAAGATTCGAGCCATTCGGGGAGCAACAACAGTAACAGCTAATACTATTGAAGCTATACGAGAAGCAGTAACAGAACTCCTCGAAGCGATCGAAATCCACAATAGTCTCGATCCCGATGATATTGTTAGTATTATCTTTACGGCAACTCAGGATTTAGACGCGATTTTCCCCGCTGCTATCGCTCGCGAACGTCCCCATTGGCAAAATGTCCCCCTCCTCGATGTGCAACAGATGCACGTCGCTGGTAGTCTGGAAAAGTGTATTCGGGTAATTCTCCACGTTAATACTCCCAAACTGCCAAGCGAAATGCAGCACGTCTATCTGCAAGGGGCGAAAAATCTTCGCCCCGATTGGCAGATTTCTCCAGTAACTATTAATCGCTAAAATCTTCGATAACCTGTTCCCGCATTTTCTATTAAGTTTATCGATTTCTCACTCAGGGAAAAACTGGCCGCAAAAATCATTAAATTTACCTTTGGGGCCGAGAAAAATTATCAGTTATCAGTTATCAGTAAACAGTTATCAGTGAATAATCTCACTTAATAAACTCATAACCTCAAAACTGAATCGCGAGGCAGATCGATGAAGGATTGCTTATCAACCCCAACTTTTTTAACTGACTAAATCCCCATTTCCGACAGCCAACTCAAAATTAATTGATTAACTTTTTCGGGATGTTCATCGTGGGGACAGTGACCGGCTTTGGCAATCGGATAAAATTGGGTATTATTTCCCATTTTAGCTCTTTCTTGGTAAATTACCGAACCGGCGATCGGTGTCCAAGGGTCATCCTCTCCCCAGAGTACCAATAAAGGGCGATCGATTTGCGGTAATAATTCCTGGGTCGATGGTCCGGGGGGTGCTGTCAACACCGATGCAAACACTCCCCACGCACCCGCATCACAGGAGGGTTGATAGAGAATTTCGACTAATTCCTCGGTAATCGCGGTATGATCCCGATAAACCTGTTTTAAGGTCTTCCGGATGCGATTTTTCTGCCTTACCTGTTCAAAAATAAACTTTCCTGTCACGGGAGAACTAACTAAACCGGTAAAGGCAGCCATGATTAAACGCAGCGGCAAATTTAATTCTTCGGGACGATGGTTTAATCCTCCGGCACAGTTAATAATTACTCCTCCGGCAGTGATTTCGGGAGATTCTGCCATCAGCATTAAGGTAATCAGTCCCCCGATGGAATTACCGATAAATACCGCCGGTTTTGCCATTTTTTCTCGCCAAAAGTCTTGTATTTGCCGCAGCCAAAGGTCGAGACTATAATCTAAAGCGGGCTTATCTGTACCCCCAAATCCCAAAAGATCTAGGGCATAGACTTGATAGCCATTTTCCGCTAAAACGGGGATATTTTTGCGCCAATGACCGATAGATGCCCCAAAACCGTGAATTAATACTAGGGGTTGTCCTTCTCCCCGCACAGTGTAGGGGATGGTGTGACCTTGCCATGTCCAAGACAATTGCTCTAAGCTAGTCCCAGTGATCGGAGATTGTAGTGCCATTGTATGAAGTTTTATTAAGTGATAGGTAAATTATAGAGTAAAAATCAGTCGAGAATTTATGCCACAACGCCAGACTTTTACCAATAACTCGATGGAAATTTCCTATTTACAATGGAGCGATCGAGGTATGCCTCTATTATTATTGCACGGCATGGCGGATCATGCTTTGGTTTGGTCAAGTTTGGGCGATTATTTAAGCTCAAATTATCAAGTTATTGCCCCAGATTTGCGGGGACATGGGGAAAGCGGTAAACCGGCAACCGGTTATCACTTTCAGGATTATATCGGCGATTTAAGGGCTTTAATTAATCATTTAGGTTGGACGCAAGCACATATTTTAGGTCATTCTTGGAGTGCTAAAATAGCGGCAATTTGGGCAACTCAACAGCCGGAAGTATTTAAGAGTTTAATTTTAGTCGATCCCTTTTTTATCGATAAAATGCCTAGTTGGATTAGGATAACTTTTCCAATTCTCTATCAAGTTTTGCCCTTTTTAAAGATTACTCGCTCCTTTGATAGTTATCAGAGCATAGAGGCGATCGCTCGTCAATTAAAACAATATAAAGGTTGGTCAAATCTACAGCAAGAGGTGTTTAAAAATGCCATCGAACAAAAAGCTGATGGCAGTTGGAGCGGTAAATTCACTTTATCGGCACGCGGGGAAATTTTTGAGGATGTCATGGGGTTTGCCGGATTAACTAAAACTTTAGATATTCCCAGTTTATTAATCCTTCCCCAACAGGGATTAAATCGCACTGCTTGGCAAATTCAATCTTATAAAAAGTATTTAACTTCTCTAGAGATTAAAAAGATACCGGGTAATCATTGGGCATTTTTAGGGGAACCTGAAAGTTTTAATCAAGCGGTGGCCGAGTTTTTATCTGTTCAGGAAATTGTCTGATTAGCGGAGAGAACGAATCTGCAATTGGTAATAATCCTCGTCTAAACCTTGATTCTGCTTGTTATTAACCGAATTAAGCTGTTTTTGTAGTGCCAAAATGCGATCACTTGTAGCCGGATGGGTGCTGAGAATTGTCGGGGTAGAACCCCCCTGTTGTGGTAATTTTCCCATCAAGGAGATCATCGCCTTGGCTGCATAACCAGCCTCAGCTAGATTGTTTAAACCCAGTCGGTCCGCTTCTAATTCATCCTTGCGACTATTGGGCAGATTATAGGCGAGATTGACTGCCAATTGTACCCAAGTTTTTGTGTCTAATCCCGCCGCGCTGAGAAGTCCTTGGGCGAGGGCAGTATTGCTTGACATACTCCCACCGTCAAGCTACGCTGTGACGGGGGATTCTTGACCTATCACTATCGGAAATTCCTTGTTCAACGAGACAGCTTAGATTCTCAATGTCTCCATTAAGAATCCAGAGGCCGGACTCTCCCAAGGCGTTTGGGTCGGTTTCTGTTTGCCCAACAGTACCGTTGAGATAATTTCCCAAGTATTGTAACCCTTTTTTAAGAATATTTATTGCTGCATTATGATCCCTATCTAAGACTGTTTTACAGTTAGGACATTGATGAGTTCTAGTGCTTAATGTTTTTTGCACTCTCGTCCCACAAACTGAACAATCTTGGCTAGTGAAATGGGGAGGAACAGCAACACAAACAATCCGATAAATCTTGGCAAAATAATTCAACCATTCAGTGAATTGATACCAAGAAGCATCAGAAATCGACTTAGACAGCTTACGATTTTTGACTAAGTTTCTTACCTTTAAAGCTTCATAGACTACCAGATCATTAGACTGGACTAACGCCAAAGCGTCTTTAATTGCTTTGTCTTTACGTTGTCTTGACACTTTAAGATGAAG
>NZ_JASJFE010000037.1:0-6623 GCF_030067735.1 Microcystis sp. M53598_WE2
AAATTAGAGGCAGCTAAAAATAACATCAATGATCTCAGAGCTAAAATTAAAGATGATCCAGAATTAATTAGATCTGAAGTTATTATTCGACGCAAGGAAATTATCGGAAAATGAAGTATATTAGAAAAAGACAAGAACCACCGGAGTTTAAGAATTGGAAAGAGCAAGCTAACTCAGATTGGCAGCCCGACTTTAAAAATTTGGCAGGAAAACCAAAAGAAATACTAATTAAAGCGTTGATGACAGAACAGGGGGAAATATGTTGTTATTGTGAAAGTCGATTGGTTTATGGTGAATGCCATATAGAACATTTTAAACCTCAAAGTGATACCACTGTTGATCCCCTAGATTATGCCAATTTGCTATGTTCCTGTCAGGCAAATCTTAAGTCTGGTGAACCTCGGCACTGTGGTAATCTAAAAAATAGCTGGTTTGATGAAAATCTCTTAATCTCTCCACTTAATCCCGATTGTGAGTCTCACTTTGCCTTTAACTATGATGGTACAATTAAACCCGCACAAGAAGATGATCAAAAAGCAATTAATACTATCGAAAAGTTGGGATTAAACCTCAACAAAATTAAAGAACTTCGTCAGAAAGCCATCGAGCCTTTTTTGGATGAGGAGATAGATAATGCTCAATTCAAAGTTTTTGTCAATGGATATTTATGCTTAGATGATCAACAAATCAGCGATTTAATTGAATAATCTTTCCTTTACAAAAATACAAGGATTATTATAAAAGTTTAGATAAACAAGAAAAAATATCAAGTCTTATGAAGATTATTCAAGAATTATCTCAAAAGTCAACAATTGATGAGATTCTGGCCAGATAATTGGGATGGAGGGGTGAATCAACCTGATCCGAAAAAGAGATTGTTGTCGAGAGTCGGAGAGAAAAGCAATGAATATCAAGGATACGTTACACAATTTTGTCCAGTACCTAACGGAGGCTTTTGCTCGCATTTTTAGCCCCAACAATGATGAGTATCCCGATGTGGGGATGCAGCCTTTTGATTCTGAACCTTACCATGCTCCCAAGAGTAATTCTTAACTAAAAATGACAGATAGTTGCTTTGAGATAAAAGTTATGGGTAGGGGTGATAACCCTACCTAATTTTATAGAAAAATAATTAATCCTCTGCTTGCCAATCGGGACAACTATCACTATCCCAACCGTAGGGATGGAAACCGCAGACGAGAAGATTACCTCCGTAGATATAACCGTGATAATTACGGCAACCGATACAAGCAGGATGGGTGTTAGGATCGGGGTTAACCTTAGGAGTGAGGGTAAAATCCGAGGGTTCATCTAATTCCGAAAATAGGGACTCATCGAGGTTAAAAAATTCTTCCAATTCTTGGGGTAAAACCTCTTGAATAAACTGTTCCAGATCTATGATAATTTCCTCATTAATTTCTTCGATAGTTTGGGTCACTTCTTGGAAAAAAGTTTCAATTCCCAGTGCCACAGTTTCGATCACTTCCCAAAAATCTTTCGGCCAATCGTTCATGTTTATACTTGCATCCCTTGTCTGGTAATAATTAATTATTTGTCGCTAAAATCTAGGTTTTAATCCCGTTGCAGTTTCCGTAATTCCTCCTGAAGACGTTCCACCTGTTGCCGCAATTCATCTACTTTTGGATCGGCTGCTTTGGTGTCCTCCTCATCTTCAATAATTTCTATCCGTCGGGGTTCATGGGGAATATTAGATTCGTTACCTGCCACCGTTTGCTGTTGTGCCTGTTTCACCAACTCATCAACGTATTTGCGCGCTTCTTCTGTCGTCATTTCGCCGCGAGAAATCATTTCATCGGCTAATTTTTGGGCTTGATTTCTTAATTCTTGTAAATTTACTTCAGCTTTTTCGGCGGCATAAGTAGCAATGCCTACGCCCAAATAAACTGCTTTTTTGACTAAATCACCTAAGTTCGCCATAGCAAAAATCCTGAATCGATCGCTCTTACTTCCTAGAATAAACGATCCTTCTCCCAAATGGAGATGGGTTTTGGGAGTGAGTGAACAGTGAACAGTAAACAGTAATCAGTGAACGCTTGCGCCGCTAATGTAACACCGTGAACATTTTTCAGCCAATATCCAAGAGAGCCATCGGTGAACTGAAAACTCATACTAAATCCGTTGAGTATAAGCTAGTTATGAGGAGAGGCACTCATGCAAAAGGCAAGAGGCAAAAGGGAGAATAAATAATCAGTTTTTAATAAACGGATTTAGTATCACATCTGATAACTGATAACTGGTAACTGGTAACTGATAACTGATGAGGTAAAGTTTTGTAAATAGATGCGGTGGTGGCGACACCAAAATTGATCGCTATAAAGATTAAATTTTAGTCAAATTGCTGGTTTTTCGCCCTCAAAACGACGATAGAGCCTCATCAGGTCATTTTTGACCTAAATAGTTTGATTAAGCTCAAAATAACTAAATATTGCGGATAGCTGCCGGCAGCTGGCTGCCGGCTGAATCGATTTGTGTTCATCCTCAGCAAAGATTTAAACTAAAGAATCGAGACAAGATTCCCGATTTAATCACAAAAAACTATGTTTCCTATTCATCGCCCCCGTCGTCTGCGTCAAACCCCTCAAATGCGCCGTCTGGTGAGTGAAACCGTCTTGACAGCCAATGACTTTATCTATCCCCTTTTCGCCACGACGGGGGAAGGTATTGCTCAGGAAGTCAAATCGATGCCGGGGGTGTACCAATTATCAATCGATAAAATTGTTGACGAAGCCAAGGAAGTGCGGGATTTAGGAATTCCAGCGATTATTTTATTTGGGCTGCCGGAAAGTAAAGACACAGAGGCGACGGGAGCATGGCACGATCATGGTATTGTCCAAAAAGCTGCCACAGCAATTAAAGAGGCAGTTCCCGATCTACTCATTGTCGCCGATACTTGTTTGTGTGAATATACCAACCACGGTCATTGTGGTTATCTGCAAACGGGAGATTTAACCGGCAGGGTGTTAAACGATCCTACTCTGGGATTATTGCAAAAAACCGCCGTTTCTCAGGTAAAAGCGGGAGTGGATATCATTGCACCGTCGGGAATGATGGATGGTTTCGTGCAGGCAATTCGTCAGGGATTGGATGAGGCGGGTTATAGTGATACACCGATTCTTTCCTATACGGCTAAATATGCCTCTGCCTATTATGGGCCGTTTCGGGATGCCGCCGATTCTACCCCCCAATTCGGCGATCGCAGAACCTACCAAATGGATCCGGGTAATGCCAGGGAAGCCTTAAAAGAGGTGGAATTAGACTTATTAGAGGGAGCAGATATGTTAATGGTGAAACCTGCCCTGTCTTACATGGATATTATCTGGAGAATCAAAGAAATGACTAATTTACCCGTGGCTGCCTACAATGTGTCGGGGGAATATTCAATGATTAAAGCGGCGGCGTTAAATGGCTGGATTGACGAAAAAAGAGTGACTTTAGAGACTTTAACCAGCTTTAAACGGGCGGGTGCTGATATTATCTTAACCTACCACGCTAAGGATGCCGTGCGCTGGTTAGCAGAGGGTTAAACTTGATGATGACTTTTATTTTTTAGATGTTCAAGTTCCGGCGGTTCCACAGTTTTAGTCCTTCAAACCAGAAAATACTGACAACTCCAGAAACTAAGCTAACCAGCAAATCATCAGTATGTAGAAGTGAAAAGCTGAACAGGTGTCGTAACAAGGGAACATAGAGAACTAATCCCAAAAACAGGAGTCCACCGCCGATCACCCACCACAAAGCCTGATTAGGAGCTTGGAGCATTTCTGGAATCGTTCGGGACCAGGAACGATTGGTGAGGATCATAGCCAGGTTAGAGATAATCAATGTCGTAAATGCTAAGGCACGAGCATCTAATTCACTATTGCCGTTGCTATAGGCGATCGCGAATACAATAAGCAGTACCACTAAAACGCTGATCCCCTGAAGCAAAGCCAATCGCAACGTTCGACGACTGAACAAGGGTTCTTTGGGATTACGGGGGGGGCGGCGCATAATATCGCTTTCTGCCGGTTCAGCTTCAAACACAACCGTGCAGGCCGGATCGATAATTAAGTGCAGAAAGGCAATGTGGATGGGGAGCAGCACCAAGGGCCAGCCAAACATGACTGGAATCAAGGACATACCCGCGATCGGAACGTGAACGGCTAAGGTATAGGCCATCCCCTTTTTCAGGTTGTCAAAGATACGTCTTCCCAGTTTGACCGATTCGACGATGGACGAAAAATCATCTTTCAACAGGACCAGATCGGCAGACTCTCGCGCTACATCGGTACCCCGTTCACCCATGGCAATGCCGATATGGGCAGACTTGAGTGCTGGGGCATCGTTGACACCATCGCCGGTCATGGCCACAATTTCACCGGAGCGTTTCAGTGCATTGACAATCAATAGTTTTTGTTCGGGGACGACACGGGCAAAGATGTTGGTGCTTTGAATGCGATCGCGCAGTTCCGACTCACCCATTTGCTCCAGTTCCCTACCGGTGATCACCTTGTCTAAAGGCCTGAGTCCAATCTGACGGGCAATGTTCTGGGCTGTTACCGGATAATCACCCGTAATCATCACAACGCGAATTCCCGCACCATAGCATTCGGAGATCGCAGGTGCAACAGTAGGGCGCACCGGGTCTTCCAGGCCGATGAGTCCCACAAATTCAAACTCAAAGTCGTGTTGTTGCACAGGTAAGCGATCGTCAGATTCCAAGTAGGCTAGAGGCCCAGATGACTCAAGAGCGTGAGTTTTGGGTAATGTTCCAATTTTGCGTCCTTGAGCGACTCCCAGAACTCGCAAACCTTCTCTGGCCATGGACTGGATCTGTTCGGCAAGCTCCTGTTGTTGAATCGGGCTGAAATGGCAGAGATCAGCGATCGCTTCTGGGTCCCCTTTTGCCGCAACGGTAAGCTCCCCCGTCAGGGATTCCCAGACACAGGACATGGCCAAGAGATCGGTGGACAGGGGATATTCGTGCAGTAGTTGCCAATCGCTATGCAGGTGTTCAGTCTTGGCCAGGTAATTCCAACCAATTTGCTGCAACGCTTTCTCCATCGGGTCAAAGGGATCTTTGCGACTCGCTAGAATGCCAAACTCGATCAGGGGATGAAGGACTTCGGGCAAGGGTTCGCGCTCGTGGAGCGTCACATCGTACAGATAAGCATTGGAGCCGCTGTAAACCAACAATTGTTTGACGGCCATTTGGTTCAATGTCAGGGTTCCAGTCTTATCGACACAAAGAACGGTGGCAGAACCCAGGGTTTCAACCACTGGAATGCGACGAGTTAGTACCTGTTTTTGCGAGAATCGCCACGCTCCCAGAGCCAGAAAGATGGCCAGCACCACCGGAATTTCATTGGGCAAAATTGCCATTGCCAGGGCTAATCCTGCCAAAAAGCCATGCAACCAATCGTCCCGGGTTAGTCCATAAATCACGACCACCGCCGCGCAAATGGCAAGCGCAATCATCGTCAATTTACCGACAATGCGACGGGTTTCTTTCTGTAAGACAGTGTCTTCCGGTTCAACCGTTTGCAGAGCTTTGCCAATTTTTCCCATTTCAGTGCCGATACCCGTTGCTTGCACCTGGGCAATGCCCTGCCCTTGTACCGCCAGAGTGCCAGAATAGACAGTGGGTAAGTCGTCGCCACCCGGTCTCAAGGTGGCTGAAAGTTTCTCAGGGTCTTCTTCCAACTGGATGATGCGTTTCCTGACCGGAACAGACTCTCCGGTTAACAGCGATTCATCAATCGTTAAGTGAGTTGACCACAGCAAAATCGCATCCGCAGGAACGCGATCGCCCTCCTCCACCACGATCAAATCCCCCTGTACCACTTCTCGCCCTGCAATCCGCTGCCGCTCCCCATCTCGAATCACCAAGGCCCGAGGACTGGATAAGTCCCGCAGTGCTTCTAGAGAACGTTCCGTTTTTTGCTCCTGGTAAAGATTGATGCCAATAATAAAAAAGACAAACCCCAACAAAATCAGAGCTTCTTGAGCATCACCCAAAAAGAGGTAGATGACACCACAGGCAATCAGGAGCAAGAAAATCGGCTCTTGGATAATGTCTAGGGCGATCCTTAAAAAAGTACGATGCTGGGTCGAGGGCAGTTCGTTGTAGCCATGCTGTTTCAAGCGATCGCCAGCTTCTTGGCTAGACAACCCGTTAAACTGCCTATTTTGCATAGGTGCAACCATAACACTTACCTAGGTTTTTCACACAGGCTATTCTCGCATATAGAGAGTGACCCCGTGTGCAACTATATTTTTAGTCTTGATTGACAAAGCTTTCAGAAATCAGCAGAGATAAAGTATCCTCTGTAACCCTGATTCCGTCGTTTTTAGTTGCACATCGCGTGAGAGTGGGTAATTGGCTCCGGCTTACTTCTGTCTGAGATTAGATCAAATCTTTGAGAAGGTTGTCAGGAAAGCAACCGCGACCGCACTTGCCAAAAGAATAATTAATGTCCAGACCTGATTTTTTTGGGTTCCTTCCACTGATTTTAGGCGATTATCGATTCCCTCAACCTTTTCGGTTAACTTTGCCTGTCCTACCTCTAGCTTATTTAACCGTTCGTCGATTTTGTCAAATTTTTGGTCAACATCTTTTTGGA
>NZ_JASJFE010000091.1:0-1253 GCF_030067735.1 Microcystis sp. M53598_WE2
CTTGACGTGATATAATATATATGACATTTGGGCGCAGATTCCTTGTGACCCTATAATCGGACAAATTCGTTATTATCAATGACAACAACTTTAATCAATCACATTGAAATTACCCCAGAAACTTGTGGCGGTAAACCGCGCATCGCAGGTCATCGCATCAAAGTCCAAGATGTCGTCATTTGGCACGAACGCCTGGGAATGTCACCCGATGAAATTGTTTATCATTATCCCAGCATTACTTTAGCTGATGTTTACGCGGCCCTTTCTTACTATCACGATCACCTTGAAGAAATTAGACAACAAATCACAGATGATGATACCTTTGCCAAGGAAATGCAAGCTAAAACACCTTCTCTAGTCCAAGAAAAACTAAAAAAATGAATGGGCAATAAAATTAAATTTCACCTTGATGAAAATGTAAGCTATAACATTGCTCTTGGATTGCGCCAGCGAGGCCTTGATGTTACTACCACTCCAGAAGAAAATTTATTGGGGGTATCCGATGAAATACAATTGCAATTTGCCTTAGCCAATGGTCGCGTGATTTTTACTCAAGATACTGATTTTTTAAGAATCAATCAATCATCTATAACTCATGCAGGAATTGCTTACTGTCCCCAACAAAGTAAATCTATTGGTCAAATAATTCGAGGACTACTCTTAATCTGGGAAATTCTTGAACCGGAAGAAATGTATAATCACATAGAGTTTATATAGAACAGCATGAAAATGCCGGCCAAAGATATTTTCCATGATTGTGTAAAACACGCCCTAATCAAAGACGGCTGGACAATTACCCATGACCCCCTACGGATTCGTTTAGTAAGAGGTAAAAACCTGTTTGTTGATTTGGGAGCAGAAAGACTATTAGCCGCAGAAAAAGGAACAGAAAAAATAGCCGTTGAAATTAAGAGCTTTACTCGTCCCTCTGACATGAAAGACCTTGAAGAAGCAGTTGGTCAATTTGTCGTTTATAACCATCTTTTAAGGCGTTATTATCCCGAATATAAACTATTTTTGGCTGTTAGCGAAAACACCTGCAAAACAGTATTTGAAGAAGAAGCAGGTCAAACCTTAATTGAAGATGGTATTATTCAGTTATTTAGGGTCTGCTGAAAAAGTTTTTCCTGGGGGCAGGTGGGGTGTGGGGTTTTACCGGTTTTGAGGTGGCCAATTACCTAATTTTCAGGGAAAAAGTCCCTGAATTTTCCCCCTGATCACTCCCATGCCGGGGACTTTTTGATTGACAAAAA
>NZ_JASJFE010000651.1:0-10103 GCF_030067735.1 Microcystis sp. M53598_WE2
CACATCTGATCATAAATTCCTTCTTCAACATAACGGTGAAAACTGGAATATTGCCAATCTTTCGGAGCGTTTACTAATCCATGATGCACGGTATTCGAGATGATTAACAAAATCTCAATAAAAAACCCTTGACAAATCCCCGCACTTGACAGATACTTATATATATAATGGGAATCCGTGCCTGCCTGCGAACCCTCTTTTTTTAGGTTAGATAAGCGTCAAAAAAATAAAAACCTAATACCTGACCAGCACTAAACAGGATAGGGTATGACAACTAAAGACTTATACGAACAAGACTATCCTGCTTGGTTAGAAGAAACGGCCAAACAACTGCGACAAAGACAGACAGATGTATTAGATTGGGAACATCTCGGAGAAGAAATCGAAGCATTGGGGAACGAACAGAGACATAAAGTAGATAGTTATCTCCTACAATTGCTCATTCATCTGCTCCTCTACCAATACTGGCCGGAGGAACGAGAAAGATGTGCGCGGGGATGGCAGGACGAAATCGGTAACTTTCGGGTGGAATTAGAACTTTTATTGGAGTCAAAAACCCTTTATAACTATTTTTTAACCAGAATCGCCGTTATTTACCCCAAAGCAGTGAAGCGAGTCCGACAAAAAAGCCAATTACCGGCCGCTATCTTTGCCGAAAGCTGCCCCTATAGTCCCGAACAAATCCTCGATTCCGATTTTCTCCCCTGAAATTCTGGCAGATTTTTGCAAAAAAATCCTTGACAAATCCCCGCACTTGACAGATACTTATATATATAATGGGAATCCGTGCCTGCCTGCGAACCCTCTTTTTTCAGGTCAAATAAGCTTCAAAAAAATAAAAACCCGATACCTGACCAATACCAAAGACTTATAAGAACAAGACTATCTTGCTTGGTTAGAAGAAACGGCCCAACAACTGCGACAAAGACGGACAGATGTATTAGATTGGGGAACCAACAGAGACATAAAGTAGATAGTTATCCCCTGCAATTACTCATTCATCTGCTTCTCTACCAATACCGGCCAATGTCTTCCCCACCGGCCAAATTCTGGTAGATTTTTTCAAAAAAACCCTTGACAAATCCCCGCCCTTGACAGATACTTATATATAGAATGGGAATCCGTGCCTGCCTGCGAACCCTCTTTTTTCAGGTTAGATAAGCGTCAAAAAAATAAAAACCTGATAACCGATCCCTAACTACCTATAAGCTTTTCACCCAATCACTAATCAACCGGTTAACCTCTGTGGGAATTTCATCGTGGGGACAATGACCGGCAGTTAGATAATATTCTGTGAGAGAAGGATAGTATTGACGGAATTTGGCCCCGCGTTCCCTAGTATTCATCCAAGGATCCCCCTCACCCCATAACATCAACAGGGGACAACTTAACTTTTGCAGGAGAATATCCACATTTTCCCCCCGGGGAGATTTAAACACAGAAGCAAAAACTTTGGCTGCTCCCGCATCCAGGGAAGGACGACGGATATCTTCTATTAACTGCTCAGTAATGGCACTGCGATCGAGATATACTTTCTCTAGGGTTTTGCGGATAGTTTTGGGTTGACGGGTATAGAGAAATAAGAGATAACTGGCCCAAGGTTGCAGCAAGATCGATCGCAGTAATTTTTGTGCTAAATTAGGCTGACGATTGCTTTCTGTATCGCTAAAGGGACCGGCACTATTGAGGAGAATTAATCCCCGAACATTCTCGGAATGATTAGCAGCTACACAGAGAGAAGCGTAACCCCCCAGAGAATTACCCGCTAAAACCGTCGGTTGGCCCACAACTTCCTTGATAAAATCATTTAATTGTTGCTGCCAAAGACTGCCACTATAGACAATATCCGGTTTAGCTGATCTACCGAATCCTAACAGATCGATCGCCCATACCTCCCATTCTGAGGCTAAACCTTGCACATTTTTTCGCCAATGGTCGGTGGAAGCGCCAAAACCGTGGACTAATAGTAAAGGGGGTTTTCCCGCAACTCTAGTACCCGCTTGCACATAGTGTATCGAATGTCCTTGCCATTGCCAATTTTGCCTGATTGTCAGAGCAGCTGTATTCATCGGCTGTTTTGTTAAGTAATGTGAATAATTCTTAGTCTAACCGATTGGGAAACTGGAGACACAGCTAGAGATTTTTAGCCAAACCCCTTGACTGAAAACGGAACTTGACATATACTTATATATATAATGGGAATCCGTGCCTGCCTGCAAACCCTTCATTTTTGGGCAAATAACCCTAAAAAACACTCTCAAAAAAAATCTTGAGCGGGACTAATCTGCCGGTATGGGTGGCTAACCCGGGAGAATTACTCCTGAATCACTGGCACAGTTTTTTGCTAATTCTGATAACAGCTATGAAGATTTTGACGATTTTACAGGGATTAATCGACAAAAATCCCTTAACTGAGGCGGATCTAGAAGAATTACTAGAGATCGAATCCTTAAGTTTTCAGCAGACTAACCCTCTCATCCTACAGGAAAGGGCGGAACTATTAACGATTCTCTGGCCGCGAGTCTGGCAAAAATGTCAGGAGTTAGGGATAAATCAGCCAAATCAGATTTTGATCAGCTGTTGGCGCTTCTGGATTCCCTGGGCGCTACAGCTACGCAGCCACGCAAAACCGTTGATTCAAGGCATTTTGGCCCCTCAAGGCACGGGAAAGACCACCTTAACATCCATAATGTCGATTATTTTAGCCTATTTTGATTTAAAAGTAAATAATCTCTCTTTAGATGATATTTATAAGACCTATAATGAGCGAATAAAATTGCGTCAAAAGGATGAAAGATTGCGCTGGCGTGGTCCACCGGGTACTCATGATATAGCATTAGGAATTAAAGTTTTAGAACAGGTTTGTCAGCAAGAAAGTCCGATTTTAATCCCGCGTTTTGACAAGTCCCTGCATCGAGGACAAGGAGATAGAATTGCAGCGGAACAAGTGGAACGAGTTGATATTCTTTTTTTCGAGGGTTGGTTTGTGGGCATGAATCCAGTAGAAGAAACAGTCTTTGATCATGCCCCCGATCCGATTAATAGCGAGGAAGACCGACAATTCGCCAGGGATAATAATCAAAGATTGCGAGAATATCTACCCCTCTGGTCAAAAATCGATCGCTTACTGATTCTTTATCCCCTTGACTACCGTTACAGTTTACAATGGCGACAGGCGGCCGAAACAAAAGGAGGTATGAACCCATCAGAAATCGAGGAATTTGTCAAGTATTTTTGGAAAAGTTTACATCCGCAATTATTTCTGCCACCCCTGCTCAAACAAGCGCATCTAGTGGTAGAGATTAATCGGGATCATAGTCTGGGAAAAATCAGTTATCAGTGAGCAGTAGGCAAGAGGCAAGAGGCAAGAGGCAAAAGAAAGAATCTGGCAATTCTCTTACCCAAAAAGAAGGTTAGAAACTAGGTCCATCAAATCTTCTAGCTTAACAAATTAGGTTTTAGATTCCGTCGAGTTAAAAGAAAGCTCCGAACTTGTCACTTAACACTATTGACTGATAACTGATAACTGATAACTGATAACTGATAAAGCTTATGATTGAAGTCGAACATCTGAGTAAAATTTATGGTTCTACTGCGGCAATTAGTGACGTGGATTTTACCGTAGAAAAAGGAGAAATTCTCGGTTTCTTGGGACCAAATGGAGCGGGAAAAACCACGACCATGAGGATTTTATCCGGTTATATTCCCGCCACGACGGGAACTGCAAGGATAGCAGGATACGATGTGCATCAACAATCCTTAGAAGTGCGTCGTCGCATTGGTTATCTTCCCGAAAATCCACCCTTGTATCCAGAGATGACCGTGGAAAGTTTTCTTGATTTTGTGGCGCGGATTAAAGGCATCTCATCGGGGGATAGAAAAGCGCGGGTAGATTTAGTTTTAAGCAAGTGTCAGTTACTAGAAAAAAGAAAAGTTATTATCCGCAAGTTATCCAAAGGTTATAAACAGCGTGTGGGAATTGCCCAAGCGATCATACACGATCCACCAGTAATTATTTTAGATGAACCGACAGTAGGATTGGATCCGAAACAGATTATCGAGGTGAGAAATCTGATTAAAAGTTTAGCGGGAGAACATACAATTATTCTCTCCACTCATATTTTGCCAGAAGTGAGTATTACCTGCGATCGAGCGACAATTATTAATCGGGGTCGCATCGTGGCCAATAATATTACTACCGCCCCCCCTGCCAGTTCCAGTTATGAAATTGAGATCGAGGGTGATAGGGATTCCCTGCTAGAAATCCTGCAACAACTGCCGCAAGTCGAGCAAGGGGCAAAAGTCGGCGATAACCTGCTCAAAATTGTTGGTCAAGTGGGAACAAACTTAGGGGCAGAACTTGCTAGAATAGTTGTCAACAATGGTTATAACTTATTAGAAATGCGTCGCACCCGTAAAACCCTAGAAGATATATTTCTGGAAGTAATCGGCAGCGGGGAAAGTAACCAGCAAGAGGAGAGGCATGATCAATAATATCTGGGCGATTTTTCGCAAGGAATTTCAAAGCTATTTTACCGCCGCCAATGCCTATATAATTATGGGGATATTTTGGTTAGTAGCGGGATTTTTCTTTAACTCCCTTCTCTACGGCATTATTCTCGATATTAGTATCCAGGAACAATCGGGATTTCTGGTAGCCAGAGATGTGGTATCTGAATTTATGACCACTTTCATCGGCATTATTTTATCCTCTTTATTGTTGGTAATTTTGCCAGCCCTGTCTATGGGATTATACGCAGAGGAAAAAAAACAGGGAACCCTAGAACTTTTAGCCACTTCCCCCCTGACTAATTGGAGTATAGCCATCGGTAAATTATTGGGAGTGCTGGCCTTTTTTACCGTGATGATTACCCCCCTCTGGATTTACGAAATAGTAGTTTTTAGTAGCGCAGTTCCCCCGGTAAATATAGCCAGTATTTTAATGGCTCATCTAGGATTAATTTTACTGGCAGCGGCCATCCTAGCCATCGGGATGTTTATTTCTTCCCTCACCAATAGTTCTATCCTGGCTTACATCATCACCTTTATCACCATCTTATTTATCTGGATACTGGATGTCATTGCTAACAATGCCGAAACCTTCTTTCGAGATCGCATCGGAGGAGAAGTGGGAGAACAGATCGGATTTTTCCTGAAAGAATTACTATCCCATCTATCTTGGTATCAACCCTTTAACAATTTCGTGCGGGGAATTTTTGACAGTAGTAGTTTAGTCATCCTCCTCAGTTATATTCTGCTGGGAATCTTCCTAACTACTCAAGCGATCGAAGCGGACCGTTATCAAAGAAACTAACTATGAGATACTGGCAAAAATACGGTAAATTTCTCTATATACCCGCCCTCTTTCTGGCTAGTGCCGGCTTAACCGTGGGGTTAATCTCCGGTCAATGGTCATCCCTCTCTCTGGGGTTATTAATTGCCGGGGCTATTCTGTTTCTAGGGTGGCTGTTGTTATTAGTAATCACTTCCAAAGACTTTTGGCAAAAAAGAAGTACCCGCACCGGTACTCAAACCCTCATAACTACTATTATTGTCCTCGGTGTTATCGGTTTAATTAACTTTCTTGCCCTCCGTTATCCCTATCGAGTTGATTTAACCGAAAACCAAATCTTTAGTTTATCCCCCCAAACCGAAAGACTATTAACCAATCTGTCAAAACCAGTCAAAGTCTGGATTTTTTCAACCCGGGGAATCAGTGCCAACGAACAGGAACTTTTAGCCAATTATCAACGCAAAAATCCCCAATTTCAGTACGAGATAGTTAACCCAGAGAAAAAACCCAATATTGTCCAAGAATTTAAAAAACTAGCCGATGATAATCTGTCCAGAGTCTATCTACAGTATGGTGAAAAAAAACAACCCCTAAAAACTATTAGTGAACAGGAAAATCTCACCGAAGCAAAACTAAGTAACGCCATCGAAACCGCTAAAACTAATCGCACTTTAACCGCTTACTTTCTGCAAGGTCATGGAGAAAATGCCATCAAGGAACCTCAAGGGGGTTTAGGACAAGCAGTCAATAGTTTAGAAGCAAAAGGTTATCAAGTAAAACCACTTAATCTAGTAGAACGTTCCACCATTCCCAATAATGCCGATGTCATTATTATTGCCAGTCCCAAAAGAAAAATATTTCCCCAGGAAGTCACCGCGTTAAAAAACTATCTTGAGCAAGGGGGCAAAATTTTATTAATGATTGACCCTCAAACCGAAACCGGATTAGAACCCTTATTAACCGCCTGGGGTGTGAAACTGGATAATCGGATTATTATTGATGCTTCCGGTGCCGGGGAAATCATCGGACTAGGACCGGCTAGTCCCATTATTACCAATTACGGCAATCATCCCATTACCCGGGATTTTGCTAACGGTATTTCTATCTTTCCCTTTGCTCGTCCCATCGCTACCGTTCCCGTCGAAGGAATTGAAGCCGTATCTTTAATGATTACTAATGATAAAATGTGGGCTGAGAGTGATTTAAATGATCAGAATCTCCAGTTTAACCCTGAAAAAGATTTAGCTGCTCCCTTTGATCTAGGAGTTGCCCTGACGGGAAAAAAAGGTAAATTAATCGTGATTGGTAATGCCAGCTTTGCCAGCGATGGACTGTTTGAACAACAGTTAAACGGAGATATATTTTTAAATTCTGTGCAGTGGTTAGCCAGTGGTGAAACAGCCACCTTATCTATCCGGGCCAAGGAACCAGAAAATAGAAGAATTAATTTAAATCCCCTGCAAGCTAACGCTATTTTTTGGATAGCGATGGTAGTGATGCCTTTAGTAGGATTTACCCTAGCTGGATTGACTTGGTGGCAACGTCGTTAATCGAGTTAGAATCTAGAAAAATCATCTCTCTTATTCCCCTAACTGCCATGACCACAACCCAAACTATCCCCCAATTGTTGACTTTTGATGACTATATCAATCAATATCCCGATGATGGACAACAATACGAATTAATCGCAGGAAAATTATTAGCCATGATGCGACCGATCGGAAAACACGAAGAAATTGGCGGATTTGTTTCTGGAACCCTATTCTTAGAGATAAATCGGCAGCAATTGCCCTATTTTATCCCTAATACTGCGGCAGTAAAACCCCTTCGCCCCCATACAGGTTATCTACCCGATATTATTGTCTTAGACAGAGAAAATCTAGTTAATGATCTCTATTGGGAAACCGCTTCCTCAATTTCTCTGGCAACATCAGCTAAATTAATTATTGAAATTGTCAGTTCCAATTGGCGAGATGATTATCTGAAAAAATTCGACGACTACGAACAATTAGGAATTGCCGAATATTGGATTATCGATTATTTAGCCAAAGGTTCGGCCCGATATATCGGCAGCCCCAAAGAACCCACCATTTCTATCTATCAATTAATCGATGGAGAATATCAAGGTAATTTATTTAAACAGGATCAACGTCTTATTTCAGGGGTTTTTCCAGAGTTAAACCTCACCGCTAATCAAATTTTTCGTGCTAGAGCTTAAAGAAAAACCCGTATTTTTAGATTGGACTTATGGTAAAAATCAAAAACTTACCTGAGAGTAAGGAGTCAGGAGCTTATAATAGAAAACAACTCAAGATCGGAGAAATCAATTAATGTTTGCCACAATAGAAGATAAACAAGCTCTTTCCCTCGAAGTATTTCTTGCCCTTCCAGAAACTAAGCCTGCTAGGGAATATTATCATGGAATTGTCACTCAAAAACCTATGCCCAAAGGAAAACACAGCATCTTACAATTTGAGTTAGCCTCTGCCATTAATCAACAGACTAAACCTCAAAAATTAGCTTATGCTCTACCTGAATTGCGTTGTACTTTTGCAGAACGTTCAATTGTGCCAGATATTGCGGTGATTCGTTGGGAGAATTTGCCAAGAGATCTAGATGGAGAAATGGCCGATCAATTTTTACGTTATCCCGATTGGATTATTGAAATTATGTCTCCTGAACAATCTGTTACCTTAGGGATGGAAAAGATTATTTTCTGTTTACAACAAGGAACAGAATTAGGTTGGTTGATTGATCCTTCAGCAAAGTCAGTCACCGTTTTTCAAACAGGATTACCGAAAGTACATATTGCAACTGAAGGAAATAATGAGCCTTTAGCAGTGATTAAAGGATTAGAACGTTGGTCAATATCAGCAGTGGATATTTTTGCTTGGCTAAAGGTTTAATTTGTTCTGTCAGCATCCTTTGGTTGATCAGGTTATTCCAGAAGAGAAGGTTGTCAAAGTTATACGGATGTGGACTCATTATCAATAACCCCTATTATTTATTTTACACTGGTAACATTAATGATTGATTTGGATTGTAAAAATTAGGAACATGAAAGGCTTATGGTATAAGACTTTTGCCTTCCGCAAAGCGGTATAAATCCCCTCAAGATAACATAAAAATACGATATAAATACCCCCTCAACTGACTGAATGAAGGGGGCATTTATGGTATTTTTAGAAGCAATTTAGCCTAATTTTGTGGTTTCTTTTTCGGTGGATTGGGAGGGTTTTAGTTTAGGTTTGAGTATCTCGATTATTCTAAATTTCGCTTTTTCCAGTAATCAGGTTTACGTTTTCCATGTGCGATCGCAACCACCCAGATAAATGCTTCAAATTCTACATAAAAGATGATGTAAGGAAAACGGCGAATGAGATAACGGCGCATCCCTTCGATAGTATGGGCTGTTCCCAGATTAGGGTTAATTTTAATTTTTTCGAGAGCTTGTTCAATTTCAGATAGTAAATCTAGCCCTAATCCTATCTTTTGCTTCTCATAATATTGAATAGCATTGTCAAGTTCTCGTCTTGCTTCACTGTGAATAATAACAGGTTTCACGAATATTTCTCTCGTAATTCCAATAATACTTTATCCGATGGTTCACCCTTGGCTGTTCCAGCATAAATTTCGGCTAACCTTTGAGTTAATTCTCTATCCCAAGCCTCTAAAACATTGTCATCTACACCTTCATCTAAGGAATGGATGAGAAAGTAAGCTAGTTCAGCGCGATCTTGCACAGAAAGTTGAGCAAGTTCTATTTTGAGGGTTTCTGCTGTTTTAGTCATCTTGAAAGCATCTATAACCAGTCATCTTAGATTGTAGCAGCTCTCGGCTTGCAAGATAAACCATCCTCCTTAAAATCATAGGAATTGAGAGAGTTATGCAAAAAATAAACCCCATCAACTGACTGAATGAAGGGGCGTTTGTCATATTTTAGAAGCAATTTAGCCTACTTTTGTGGTTTCTTTTTCGGTGGATTGAGAGGGTTTTAGTTTGCGTTTGAGGGTTGAAACTGCGCCAAGAGTACCGAGAGCGAGGAGGCCGAGGGTTGAGGTGGGTTCGGGAGTAGTTTGAGGCGGTTGAGAAATAGAGCCAAAGGAGATGTTATCGATGCTAAACACGTCATTTGGCGTAGATACTTTGGCAATAACATAAGAGATATCGTTCTGCGCTCTACTGATGCCCCGAAATGCAGCGAAAGATCCACCAGGAGGACCTGTCGGAATGGGAGCCGTATCGAGTAGATTGTTGGCGGAGTCGTAGGCTTGAAGTTCGTTGCCAGTAAAGTTCGGATCGAACCAGCCTAGGCCTACTTCATTAATAAGCGAACTAAAGTCGATACGGATATTAACATAACCCGTGGACCCCAAAGGTTGTCCGCCGTTTGAGCGGAGAGTCTTGTTGAATACTAGGGGGCCATTTGCTGTAAATGACGAGATATCGATGATAGCAAGTGGGGTGCTGGCACTGAAGGTTGCGTTGCCGATAATGAGAGGATTGGTTGTTAAACCTGATCCGAAGCTTTCAAAATCAATCAGGGTGTTCGTCGGTGAAAGTTGAGAGGGACTAGTAAGAATCGTGGCGTATGCTTTATTAGTCGCACAGCACATTAAAGCCAAGGTCAGAATAGCAAAAGAAGTAGATTTTAGCATTTGAAATCCTCTTGTATGTTCGGGGAAAGTCAGATCATAAGACCTCTTGCATAAATCCGAAAACAAACGATAGAAACAATAATGGGAGGGACTTTGAGTTAATTATTTATTAGTAGTTGATAATCTTCAAAAATGTTGCTGTACAAGGATCG
>NZ_JASJFE010000161.1:0-2103 GCF_030067735.1 Microcystis sp. M53598_WE2
ACCTGTCTCTAGATTCTTAGGAAAGTAGCTGCTGAACTTGATTAGGACGTTGGGTTTCATGCTTCAACCCAACCTACGTTCTGTACCTAGATTCTTCAGAGAGTAGCTGCTGAACTTGATTAGCCGCCGCTATCCCAGAGGTTAAGGCCGTTTCTAGGGAAGAATTTCTCGACAAATCTCCCCCTTGACACCAATCACCACAGGCAACTAGAGGTAAAGGACTATTAACACTTAAACAGGGTACAGCTAAACCCTGACGGACTAAAGCATAACGCCAACGGTGAATCCAGGACCAATCGGGGAGAGGCAAAGAAGCACGAGCGAGCAAATCTAGCTTAACTGCTTCTAAATCCTCGCTATCGAGATATTTAACCGCAAAATCTCCACTACTATGCACAACAAAGACATAATCAGGGGATGATTGCCGTTTACTGCTATCAAGTCCTAACCAAGCGATATCGGTGGCGGGAGCAACTGCGGGTAAAGAATCGCCATAACCCGCCATTACCGTTAAACAGGGATCGTAAACGATCGATCGCAATTCTGGCATAGTAGTTATGAGAGAGTTTTCTAACAATAACGCTGCTTGCGGGGCGGGAATAGCTAGGACAATCGCCGAAAACTCTCCCCGAATTTGACCGTTATTGTTTAAAACCCATTTTTCTTGACGATTTTCCAGACGAGTAACCAGAAAATCTCGTTCAATTTCTAAACCTTTAGCTAAAAATTTCGCCACGCTATTGATGCCAGAAGGAGCAACATAGCTAGAATCAAACCAAGAAGTAACTAGATTCTCTCTCAGGAGATTATCAATTAAAGCCGCCGTTTTTTCGCCCTGAATAGTCAAAAAAGGCAAACCATGATCCACAGCAATCACTTGATTGACTCGGTTAACCCGTCGCGTGGCTAAACGACCACCAATGCCTCTAGACTTATCAAATAGCTTAACAGTATAACCTCGATCGCACAACTGACGAGCGCAGGTTAACCCGGCTAAACCCGCACCAATGATCCCAACCTTAATCGAAAAATTTGTCACTAGCCTTCCTAATCCTGTGAACCCTTGAGTTAATATTAGTAGTAATCAGCACTAGCGAAACTGATTTGATTATTGGGGCTGAGGAGGACAAACCACATTGGACGAATTACGCACAGCTTTGGAGTTAGCCACCGAGGAGGAACTACAGCAAATCACTAACATCCTCTTTTGCCGTCGTTTTAACCCTCTCGATTATCTACGAGCGCCGGACGCAATCGCCGTTCAAAGTCAAGATTGGGATAGTTGGTTAGATAGCGTCGAGGATCGTTTTCGTTACTTGGCTGCCGATGGTGTGACAGTATTAAAAGGTCAAACCGAAAAAGTTAGTTATCGTCAAATTCTCGTCCGTGTCTGTCATTTCCTCAAGGTTCCCTACTCCCAAAAAATGCCGACAACGGAAATTGAAGCGGAAATCTATCTTCACCTCGTTAACAAAGCTTGGAAACGTCTCCCCCCATCGGAACAAAAATCCCTCTCGATTCAAATTCAAAAAGCGCTCGCGGATTCCCACACTCCCCAACCCTTACCCGTTCACCTACAACACAATCCCCTCGATATAGTCCTCAAAGGCGGCAGCGTCATCGCCGTTAATTCTATCCTGAAACCGATTCTGCTCAAACATATCGCCGGGCAGTTCGCTCTTCATTTTGTCCGCTATCAAGGGGCAAAAACTGCCCTAGTCCAGGGTGGGGCAATTGCTAATCAAATCGCCCTACAAACGGCTAAACAGGGCATGACTACGGCGGCGGCCCGCTACGGAGCGGTCAGAACCGTGTTAAGTTTGGTAGGACCGGCTCTATGGGGTTGGTTTATTGCTGACCTCGGTTGGAAAGCGATCGCCACCGATTACGGCCGGATTATCCCGACTATTTTTGCCATCGCCCAAATTCGTCTGACCCGTGACGATTGTTGGCAGCCTGCATAGCTTGACATCCTCGCCGCCCTAAAAGTGCGGCGATTCCTAAACCTCACGATTTAAGTTTCTGCTTCCACCACCGTCGCATACCACAGTTAAAAAACCATGTACTGTCTTACACAGAGTCCACAGACTTTCGCCCCATTTC
>NZ_JASJFE010000357.1:0-1889 GCF_030067735.1 Microcystis sp. M53598_WE2
GGCAAAAGGCAAAAGCTTTATCGAAATGTGTAATTAATTTTGCTTAGGTACTTAACAAGATTCTATACTTTATATCCCGTAACCAAGCAACAGGATTATTATGTCCTTGTTGTTCTAACCCTGTTGCATAGTTTTCCATCACCTGCAAAAATTGGGGGTCAATCAATTCCTGATTTGCTTGCAGAATATTATTGAGTTCCTCACCATCAGCACAAGCGAGCAACTGTTCAATTAAATTAACATAAGCTTGGGCGCGTTGTTCATTCATTGTCTGTACTGTGATTCATGTGATTATGTGATGGACTGTGATTTTTTTTGAGAGAGAGCGACCTTATGATATAGTGTGATACAATAAATATTCGTGATTGTCAAGGACAAAGGATAACCTAGTCATAGTCGATCATTCAATCATTCTAATCATAGTTTAGACATTATTAAGGAGAAGGACTATGGACATCACCATTCATCTTAGCCAAGAACAAAGGGAAAAACTCGCCTACATCCAACAACATAGCGATCAGGATATCACTACCCTGCTCAATCAAGTTATTGAGCAACAATATACCAAACTACACCCGCGTAACTCAGATGCTCTTAAAGTGCTGAAAGAAAGCGGTTTTATTGGGTGTGGACAAGGTTCGCCCGATCTTTCTACTAATTATAAAACCATCCTCAAGGAAGAATGGTCAGCCAAACATGATTATAGTTGATACAGGCTTCTGGTTGGCCCTCGCCAATGAGCAAGATCATCATCATCAACAAGCACAGCTTGTAATTCAAAGATTGCGAGAACCCCTAATAACAACCTGGTGTGTTGTCACCGAAACTTGTTACCTTTTGCTAACTCGTCTCGGTAATCATGCTCAACTGCTATTTATTCAAAATTTCTTAGCAGGTGGTTTTGAAGTATTTGAATTACAATCAAATCATGTTAGACGAATGCAACAACTTATGAAACGTTATGAAGATATACCAATGGATCTAGCTGATGCTTCATTAGTAGTATTAGCTGAAAACTTAGGGCATGGGAAAATTTTAACGTCAGCTCGCCGCGATTTTTCAATCTATCGCTGGCAGGATACCCATACTTTTCAAAATTTATTCTTAGGATATCCTTAATAATTTCGAGAGAATGATAATACTTTTGCTTCAGGTATCCTCTTTATTGGCGATCGCTACTAATCCGGCGATCAAACGGCTTGCAACATGAATTCAACCTTGATCGCTTCAAAAGGGAACTCTACGCTCCCATCTGCTACACGACTCAGAATACCGACATTTAAAAGTGCCGTAATATCTCCATGTACTGCTTTTACATCCCGATGTACTCGCCTCGCCGCCTCACGGATAGAAATGGGGCCAGCACCGCACATAGCTTTGAGGAGTTCCCACCGCTTGGCAGTCAGAACTTTCCAGAGAAGTTCGGGGGTAGCAAAACTGATACGAACTTCTTTTTCTGCTCGACCAGTTTTCATCGCTTGAACGGCATCGGCAAGGGTGTCAGTCAAGGAGCGAACTTCAAGAACGACCGTGTTCATAATTCCACCTCAAAATGTCAGAGTTGAAGTCGGCCATCAATTGGTCTGGCGAAGAGAAAGCATAAAGAGACTCCACACCATCGAAATGACGGTGATCGCCTTTACCGCGTTCGTTATCATATCGCAACACACATTTGCCGTTGACTATGTAAGCGAGACGATATTTGTAAGGATGCTCCGATGGCAGAACTGGTTGGGAAACACGCCAGACAGTGACTTCTGCGAATGCGTCTGGGGCCAAGATGACGCGACGACGAATGAGAGCGGTAGCCTTCATGTTGGATATACTAACAACACCTTAGCCTGTTGTCAATGTCCCCAACAGTTAAAAACGCCTCATATTCTTCTATA
>NZ_JASJFE010000049.1:0-11959 GCF_030067735.1 Microcystis sp. M53598_WE2
AAGGTCGCGAAAGTCTGAGGAGAGAACCACCTCTGGGTGGGATTTCGCCAGGAATCTAATTCAAGTGGACTCGTTGAGCCAGAAATTCACAGCAGTGATGCGAGAAGAATCCACGTCCGTTTACGGCGTGGGGTATGTCAACATCAATAAGTGTAACCTAATTTGGTATCGACCACCGACGACTGATTCCCCAAAAGGAAAACTTTGTACCTCACCATTAATATAACTACTATAATTGAATCTATTGGCTCGGTCTGCCCCCATCGCTGCTGAAGACCGCCGAATGGTACAAATAATTTGACCAGACTAGACCTGAGCATTTCCGGTGACTAAAAAAACCTCTTGCCTAAAAAGTCACAAATATTATATAATGTTTGATCGTGGCCAAAATCGGTGTTAGGTGGTGCTGAAGGCACTGCTGAGCAGAACCGCCTTGGTCGCTCGGTCTTCGCCGGGATACTGAAGATAAACCCTTTAAGTCCTGAAGAAACAAAGACCAGCAACAATCTAGGCAGAACCAGCAACCCTGTCTAGTCTTACTTACGAATTTAACGGGATGCCAGCTTAAATAACTCGAAAAAAGTCATTCAAGTTGGGCAGGCTGATAAAGTGGGAAAAATCTTTCCCGCTCCTATAGCCACGGCCACGTTATTTTTGATTGTCGTCTAGTAAAGATAAAGAGAACAATCCGTGTCTATCGGTATCCTCGGTACAAAACTGGGCATGACCCAAATCTTCGACAACAAAACGGGAGTCGCCATTCCCGTCACCGTCGTTCAAGCCGGTCCCTGTCCCGTCACCCAAGTCAAAACGAAAAAAACCGACGGTTATGAATCCATCCAAGTGGGATACAAAACCGTCAAAGAAAAAGCCCTCAACAAACCGCTGCTCGGTCATTTAGCCAAAGCCGGTGTCTCCCCCCTGCGGCATTTAATCGAATACCGCCTCGAGGACGCATCCGCTTACACTTTAGGCCAAGAAATTACCGCCGACATCTTCCAAGAAGGCGATTTGGTCGATGTGGCTGGGACCACCATCGGACGGGGTTTCTCCGGCTATCAAAAACGCCATAACTTCAAGCGCGGTAACATGACCCACGGTTCCAAAAACCACCGTCTCCCTGGTTCCACCGGCGCCGGTACTACCCCCGGCCGCGTCTTCCCAGGTAAGAGAATGGCTGGACAATACGGAGCAACCCAAGTTACCATCCGCAAATTGTCCGTGGTCAAAATCGATAGCGAACGCAACCTGATCCTGATCAAAGGAGCCGTCCCGGGCAAACCAGGAACCCTGTTAAACATCACCCCCGCCAAGAAATTTGGTAAATAGGGCAAGGAAAGATTAAAGCCATGGTTAACTACACAGTCAAAAATTGGCAAGGGGAAGAAGCGGGAACAGGCACCCTGGAACTGAAAACCGCTAAACCCGAAACCGCCAAACACCTAATTCACCGCGTCGTCGTCAGCCATCTAGCGGCGGCCCGCCAAGGTAACGCCTCCAGCAAAACCCGCTCGGAAGTGCGCGGCGGTGGTCGCAAACCCTGGCGGCAAAAAGGCACCGGTCGTGCCAGGGCCGGTTCGATCCGTTCTCCCCTCTGGCGTGGTGGCGGTGTCATCTTCGGACCAAAACCGAGAGATTTTGAGGTTAAGGTCAATCGCAAAGAGAAAAGATTAGCCCTGAGAACCGCTTTGATCAGCCAGGCCGATAACTTTATCGTGGTTGAAAGCTTCGCCGAACAATTCTCCCAACCCAAAACCAAGGAACTCACCGCTGCCTTAAGTCGCTGGGGAGCCAGTCCAGAGGAAAAAATTCTGCTGATTTTGACGGAAATTCCCGAAAATGTCTATTTATCGGGACGTAATATCTGCAATCTCAAAATTATTCGCGCCGATAGTCTCAACGTCTATGATGTCATCCTAGCCGATCGAGTTATCGCCACCGCCGCAGCCCTAGCTAAAATTGAGGAGGTCTATGGTGCTTAAAACTGAAGCCAGACAACTCGCCGATCTGATCCTAAAGCCGATCGTGACCGAGAAAGCCACCCTACTCCTAGAACAAAATAAATACGTCTTCGATGTCGCATTGAAAGCGACTAAGCCGGAAATTCAAGCGGCGATCGAACTGCTGTTTGACGTGAAAGTAACGAAAGTGAACACCAGCCGCCCCTCTCGTCAGAAAAAACGCGTCGGCCGTTTCCTCGGTTACAAACCCCAATACAAACGTGCGATCGTGACCCTAGCAGCAGGCGACTCGATCACCCTCTATCCTGACGTATAACCACCAAGAAACCCGATAACGGAAAACTAAACTATGGGTATTCGCTCTTTTAGACCTTTAACCCCCGGGACAAGGCAGGCGGCCATCTCCGACTTTAAAGAGATCACCAAAACCGAACCGGAAAAGTCCCTAACTCATCACAAACACAGTAAACAGGGGCGTAATAATCGCGGTGTCGTTACCAGTCGTCACCGGGGCGGCGGTCATAAACGCCTCTACCGGATTATCGATTTTCGTCGCGATAAACGGGATATTCCGGCCAAAGTAGCGGCGATCGAGTACGATCCTAACCGTAACGCCCGCATTGCCCTGCTTTTCTACAAAGACGGGGAAAAACGCTACATCATCGCCCCCGCCGGTTTAGGCGTTGGTGATACCGTCATCGCCGGAGAAAACGCTCCCTTCGAGGTCGGTAATGCCCTGCCCTTAAGTCGCATCCCCCTAGGGACAGAAGTTCATAACATCGAACTCGTCCCCGGTCGCGGTGGTCAAATGGTGCGGGCTGCCGGTGGTTTCGCCCAAGTGGTAGCCAAAGAAGGCGATTACGTTACCATCCGCCTCCCCTCCAAAGAAGTCCGCATGATCCGGCGTGAATGCTACGCCACCATCGGAAAAGTCGGTAACGCCGAAGCGAGAAATATCAGTCTCGGTAAAGCCGGCCGTACCCGTCACCGCGGTCAACGACCTCATGTTCGGGGTAGCGTCATGAACCCAGTGGATCACCCGCACGGAGGTGGAGAGGGTCGCGCTCCGATCGGACGTTCCGGCCCGATGACTCCCTGGGGTAAACCCGCCCTCGGCCGCAAAACTCGCAACAAGAAAAAACGCAGTAGCGATCTCATCGTACGCCGTCGTACCCAGGGTTAGAAATTATTACTTTACTTTTGACTGAAAATTATGGGTCGTTCACTGAAAAAGGGGCCATTTGTCGCCGGCCACCTGATGGAAAAAATCGAAAAACTCAACGCCCAGGGCAGTAAACAAGTGATTAAAACTTGGTCCCGGGCCTCGACAATCATTCCCGATATGGTCGGTCACACGATCGCCGTTCACAACGGCAAACAGCACGTTCCCGTCTACGTTTCCGAGCAGATGGTCGGTCATAAACTCGGTGAATTCGCTCCCACCCGCACCTTCCGCGGCCACGCCAAGAGCGACAAAAAAGCAGGACGGAAATAAATCAGCCGCTACTCCCTCAGTCGTCAGCTAGATAGTCGTGATCATAAACCAGCAAGACTGATAACCGATAACTGATCACTGATGACTGATGACTGATAACTGATAACTGATAACTGATAACTGAAATGACCATCGATACCTCTAACGAAGTCAAAGCGATCGCCCGCTATATTCGGATGTCACCCCTGAAAGTCAGACGGGTACTCGATCAGATCCGCGGTCGCTCCTATCGGGAAGCCCTAATTATTCTCGAATTCATGCCCTACCGGGCCTGTGATCCCATCCTGAAAGTCCTGCGTTCCGCCGTTGCCAACGCCGAACATAACGAAGGACTCGATCCCGCCACTTTGGTAGTTAGCCAAGCCTTTGCCGATGGCGGACCGACCCTAAAACGTTTTCGACCCCGGGCCCAGGGGCGCGCCTACCAAATTCGCAAACCCACCTGTCATATCACCGTCGCCGTCGCTCCTAGCAACAAAGACTAATCACCTTAACTAAAAAAACCACAATGGGACAAAAAATCCATCCCCTCGGTTTTCGTCTCGGCGTTATCAAAGATCATAAATCTTGCTGGTATGCCGACGCGAAACGTTACCCCGAACTACTGCAAGAAGATCGCCGCATTCGTCAGTACGTCGAAAAAAACCTTGCTAATGCCGGTATCGCCGATATTCGCATCGAACGCAAGGCCGATCAAGTAGATATCTCCATCCATACCGCCCGACCCGGTGTCGTCGTCGGTCGTGGTGGCACGGGAATCGAACAGCTGCGCCTAGGTTTACAAAAAGCCCTCGGTGGCCAGCGTCAAATTCGCATTAACGTCATCGAAGTGGCTCGCGTTGATGCCGATGCCAACCTGATCGCCGAATACATCGCCCAACAACTAGAAAGACGGGTTTCCTTCCGTCGTGTTGTCCGCCAGGCCATCCAACGGGCGCAGAGGGCCGAAGTCAAAGGGATCAAAATTCAAGTTAGCGGTCGTCTCAACGGGGCAGAAATCGCTCGGACTGAATGGGTGCGGGAAGGACGAGTTCCCCTGCATACCCTGCGCGCCGATATCGATTACTCCTATAAAACCGCCAGCACTATCTACGGGATTCTAGGCGTGAAAGTTTGGATCTTTAAGGGCGAAATTATCCCTGGCCAAGAAGAAATTGCCGCCGCCGTTCCCGCTCAAGCACCGCGCCGTCAACAGCGTCGCCGTCAACAGTTTGAAGATCGCTCTAGTGAGGGCTGATCCCTAATATTTATCAGTGGTAAATAGCTCATGTTAAGTCCCAAAAGAACAAAATTCCGCAAACAACAGCGCGGACGGATGCGCGGGCTGGCCACCGGCGGAAATACGATTAATTTCGGCGATTTCGCCCTGCAAGCCACCGAACCCTGTTGGATTACTTCCCGTCAAATCGAAGCGGCCAGACGGGCAATGACTCGTTATATTCGTCGGGGTGGCAAAATCTGGATTCGCGTTTTTCCCGATAAACCCGTGACCCAACGGGCCGCAGAAACTCGGATGGGTTCCGGGAAAGGTTCCCCCGAATTCTGGGTGGCCGTGGTTAAACCGGGGTTCATTATGTTTGAGATTGCTGGGGTAGCCGAACCCGTGGCCCGGGAAGCAATGCGCCTAGCCGCCCAAAAATTACCGATTAAGACCAAATTTATCACTCGCGAGGAGGATTTTGTCTAATGGCTCTACCAAAAATCGCCGAAGTGAGGAAGATGAGCGATGAGGAAATCGCCGCTGCTATCCTCGCTGCCAAAAAGAAACTGTTTGAATTGCGTTTGCAACAGGCCACCCGCCGCTTGGAAAAAACCCACGAATTCAAACACACCCGCCACCGTCTTGGCCAATTATTGACCGTAGAACGGGAGCGCCAACTAGCCCAGTCCACCCCGGAGGCATAACCCACTATGGCAGTTAAAGAAAGAGTTGGGGTAGTAGTCAGCGACAAAATGGATAAAACCGTAGTGGTAGCCATTGAAAACCGCTCTCCTCACCCTAAATACGGCAAAATCGTCGTGAAAACCCAGAAATTTAAAGCTCACGACGCAGAAAATCAAGCCAAACAAGGCGATCGAGTTCGTATTCGTGAAACCCGCCCCCTCAGTAAAACCAAACGTTGGGAAGTGGCGGAAATATTAACCGATAATTAAATTTCACCTAGGTAAAAACCGTGATTCAACAACAAACCTACTTAAATGTCGCTGACAATAGCGGGGCGCGGAAACTAATGTGTCTGCGGGTGCTGGGAACAGGTAACTGTACCTACGGTGGCATCGGTGACAAAATTATCGCCGTGGTTAAGGACGCTATCCCCAATATGCCCGTGAAAAAATCCGATGTGGTGACGGCGGTGATTGTGCGGACCCGTCAAACCGTCCGTCGCGATAGCGGTATGAGCATCCGTTTTGATGATAACGCCGCCGTGATTATTAATAATGACGGTAATCCCAAAGGTACGCGGGTTTTTGGTCCGGTCGCTCGGGAATTGCGCGATAAAAACTACACCAAAATTGTTTCCTTAGCCCCAGAAGTTCTCTGATCAAAGTCAAAAGTACAAAGGCAATCGGAGGTCAAAAAAAATGAGTAAGAAAAACAGTCAAACCTCACCCCAAAGGCAAAAAATGCACGTTAAAAAAGGGGATGTCGTTCAAGTAATCGCCGGTTCCGATAAGGGCAAAGTGGGCGAAATTTTACGCTCCCTACCCCAAGAAAGTACCGTGGTGGTCAAGGGAGTTAATATCCGCACCAAACATACTAAACCCCAACAGGAAGGGGAATCGGGTCAAATCGTTACCTACGAAGCACCGATTCACAGTTCCAAAGTGATGCTCTATTCCGAGAAGAAAAAAATCGCCAGTCGGGTGGGTTATACCTTTACCGAAGACGGTCGGAAAGTGCGGATACTGAAGAAAACTGGCGAAATTATCGATTAGTTTCCCATCAATTCTAGTTCCTGACCAAGCCCAGGAAAAGCAAGCAGCAAAACTATGAGCCAAAAACTAAAAACCACCTATCAAGAAACCATTGTTCCGAAACTGAAAGAACAATTTGGTTATACCAATATCCATCAAGTACCTAAAGTTATCAAAATTACTGTTAACCGCGGTCTTGGGGAAGCTTCACAAAACGCCAAAGCTTTGGAGTCTTCCAAGGAGGAACTGTCCACCATCACCGGACAACAACCGGTAGTGACTAGGGCAAAAAAAGCGATCGCTGGTTTCAAAATTCGCGAAGGAATGCCCGTGGGTGTCATGGTGACATTGCGCGGCGATCGAATGTACGCTTTTTTAGACCGTCTAATTAATCTGGCCTTACCACGCATTCGCGACTTTCGCGGTATCAGCGGTAACAGTTTTGATGGTCGTGGTAACTACAGTTTAGGCATTCGTGAACAGTTGATCTTCCCCGAAATTGAATACGACAAAATCGATCAAATTCGCGGGATGGACATCTCAATCATCACCACCGCTAAAAACGACGAAGAAGGACGCGCCCTCCTCAAAGAGATGGGAATGCCCTTTAGATAAATCAATCAAGAGAAAAGGAAACAGTGACCGGTAAATAAGTGAACAGTACACAGTAAACAGTAAACAGTGAACAGTCAACAGTGATTGAGTGAAAAGACAGCAGGAACCTGCTATTTAATACTACTCACTTAATACTCAAATCTGATAACTGACCCACTGATAACTGATAACTGACCACTGATGTTGATCCCAATTTAGGAGAAAAACAGGTAATTCATGTCTGCTAACGATACCATCTCGGATATGCTGACCCGCATCCGTAACGCTTGCGCGGTTCGGCAGACCACTACTCAAATCCCCACCACGCGGATGACGCGCAGTATTGCTCAAGTTCTCAAAGACGAAGGCTTTATTGCTGACTTTGAGGAAGTGGGTGAGGGGATTAAATCTCAATTAGTTCTTTCCCTCAAATATAAAGGCAAAAACCGTCAACCGATCATTACTACCCTCACCAGAGTCAGTAAACCGGGCCTGCGAGTTTATTCCAACAGTAAAGACTTACCTCGCGTCCTCGGTGGCATTGGCATCGCCATTGTTTCCACCTCTAAAGGCATTATGACCGATCGCGAGGCCCGTAAACAAAACGTTGGCGGCGAAGTCCTTTGCTACATCTGGTAAACAAGGAAAAAGGAAAAAAATCAGAAAAAAAGAATCAGGGAATTACTGTTGCTTTTTGCCTCCTAATAATTCCTACCTAGCTTCTCCTGACTCCTGATTCCTGACTCCTGCAATAACTGATAACTGATAACTGTTATGTCTCGTATTGGCAAACGCCCGATTCCTATTCCCAATAAAGTCACCGTCGATATCGATGGTGCTACCGTGACGGTGAAAGGACCCAAAGGAACTCTCCAGAGAACCCTACCCACCGCCGTCGCCATCAATAAAGATGGCGAAACTCTGCTCGTTACCCGTCAAGACGATTCCCGTACCGCCAGAGAACGCCACGGACTCTGTAGAACTCTAGTAGCTAACATGGTGGAAGGAGTCGCTACCGGCTTTCAAAAACGCCTCGATATCCAAGGGGTGGGCTACCGCGCCCAGGCGCAGGGTAGTAAATTAGTTCTTAATGTTGGTTACAGTAAACCCGTGGAAATGGAGATGCCCGATGGTGTTTCCGTCGCCGTAGAGAACAGCACCCAAGTTATCGTCAGTGGCATCGACAAAGAAGCCGTCGGTAACACCGCCGCTAAAATCCGCGAAGTTCGTCCCCCCGAACCTTATAAAGGAAAAGGGATTCGCTATCTTGGTGAAGTTGTCCGTCGCAAAGTTGGTAAAGCTGGCGGTAAAGGCGGTAAAGGAGGCAAAAAATAAACCATGAAACTTAGTCGCAAAGAATCAGTCCGTCGTCGTCACCAGCGTGTGCGTCGCAAAATTAATGGCACTGCTGAACGGCCGCGTTTATCCGTATTTCGTTCTAATAACCACATCTACGCCCAAATTATCGACGACGTGGCCCAACATACCCTCGCGGCCGCTTCTACCCTAGAGGCAACCTTGCGCGGGGAATTGGAATCCACCGCTACCCAAGAAGCCTCGGCTGCCGTGGGTAAACTGGTGGCCCAACGGGCCCTAGACAAAGGCATTGAACAAGTGGTTTTTGATCGCGGTGGCAATCTCTATCACGGTCGCGTCAAAGCCTTAGCAGAAGCGGCTCGGTCAGCCGGCTTAAACTTCTAAAATATCCTTTCAACACTGATAAAACTATGGCAAAACGTCGCAAAGGCAACCGCGAAAAAGAAAAAGAAACCACTTGGCAAGAGCGGGTCATCCAGATCCGCCGGGTTAGTAAAGTGGTTAAGGGTGGTAAAAAACTCAGCTTCCGGGCCATCGTCGTGGTCGGTAATGAAAACGGCCAGGTGGGAGTGGGAGTCGGCAAAGCAGGGGATGTTATCGGGGCCGTCCGTAAAGGCGTGGCCGATGGCAAAAAACAACTAATTGAAGTCTCCTTAACTAAGGCTAGTTCTATCACTCACCTCACCCGGGGTGCTTCCGGAGGCGCTCAAGTGATTATGCGTCCGGCTGCTCCGGGGACTGGGGTTATTGCCGGGGGTGCTGTCCGTACCGTTTTAGAATTAGCCGGGGTGAAAAATATCCTCGCTAAACAACTCGGTAGCGATAACCCCCTCAATAACGCTAGAGCCGCTGTTAACGCCCTGGAAACTCTCCGCACTTTCTCGGAAGTTGCTAAGGATCGAGGCGTATCTATAGAACATTTGTACACATAGAGAAATCACCATGAAACTCCACGAAATCGCCCCCCAACCGGGGTCTACTAAACGTCGTCGTCGTGTGGGACGGGGTATCTCGGCCGGCCAGGGCGCTAGTTGCGGTCTGGGAATGCGCGGACAAAAATCTCGCTCTGGGACGGGGACTCGTCCCGGTTTTGAGGGGGGACAAATGCCCCTCTATCGTCGGGTTCCCAAATTAAAGCATTTTCCTTTGGTTAACCCCCGTCAATACACGATCGTTAATCTGAGAAAATTGGCTTCTTTACCCGCTAATACGGAAGTTACCCTGGAAAGTCTCCTAAAAGCTAACATTCTCACCAGTAACGACGGCCCTTTAAAAGTTTTGGGTGATGGTGAAATTACCGTTCCCCTCAAGGTGAAGGCCGCTGCTTTTAGCAATAGTGCTAAAGAGAAAATTACCGCCGCTCAAGGTACTTGGGAAGAAATTTAACGGAGGCGGTCGGCAGAAGGCGGTCGGCAGAAGGCAGGAGACAGGAGACAGGAGATAAAAGGCAAAAGACAAAAGGCAAAAGACAAAAGGCAAAAGGCAAAAGGCAAAAGGCAAAAGGTAAAGGGCAGCTTTGTTCTCCCCACACCCTACACCCTACACCCTACACCCCACACCCCACACCCCACACCCTACACCCCACTTCCCACTCTATTTTAATCCCACATTCCGCACCCTCAACTGTCACATAAGCTGTCCCCCTCCAGAGACTTGAGTAAAAATACTTAGCTGGTGAAGGTTTTCTCGGTGGCCGCTAGGGGGAGCTTGAGACCCCTAATTATGAAAAAATAGGAATTGTTGGAAAACTTAGGCAGTGGGCTGTTCGACCATGAATCAATCAACAGAAATTGAAGTCAAAAATCTAGACCATCTGGGATTAGTAGCCGGAATTATCGATGAAATAGGAATCGTTGAAATTATCAACGAACAAGTCTCAATTGAGCGAGGAGAAATTGTCACAGCGGGGCAAGTAGTGAAAGCAATTATCCTGAATGGATTGGGATTTGTCTCCCGAGCCTTGTATTTATTTCCTCAATTTTTTGAAGATAAAGCAACCGAACATCTGCTGGGAGAAGGCATCGAAGCAAAACACCTGAATGATGATAAAATTGGTCGAGTAATGGACAAACTTTATCAACTTAATGTTTCGGTCATTTTCCTACTCATTAGTTTAGCCGCCGTGAAAAAATTTGGTGTAGCAACCGAGAATTCCCATTTAGATTCGACTTCTCTATCAGTAGAAGGAGAATATAAAAAGGAATACCCAACAGTAGAAATCCTGAAATCAGGAGCAGTGGGAGAAGAAATTGAAACCAGACAACAGCCAATAAAAATTACCTACGGATACTCCCGCGACCGACGACCTGACTTAAAACAATTTATGATTGACTTAATCGTAAGTGGGGATGGAGATGTACCTTTATTCCTGAAAGTAGGGGACGGAAATGAAGCGGACAAAGCGGTTTTTGGTCAAATCGCCCGAGAATTTAAAAAACAAGTTGACTTTGACAGTTTAATAGTCGGCGATAGCGCCCTCTATAGCAAAGAGAATTTAAAACTAATGAGAGAAATGCGTTGGTTGTCTCGAGTCCCCTTCAGCATTAAAGAGGCTCAAGAGTTAGTCGATAGCATCTCAGAAAAAGAGTTAACCGATTCAGAAATACCGGGTTATTCCTGGCGGGAAACCATCTCTAACTATGGGGGGATAGAACAAAGATGGTTGCTAGTTGAAAGTCAAGCTAGACAAGAATCAGACTTGAAAAAATTAGAGAAAAAAATCGAGCAAGAAAAGAATTCTGCCCAAGAAAAAATCCGCCAACTATCCCGAAGAGAATTTGAGAATAGAGCGGTGGCGTTGGCGATAGCCAAAGGATTATCTGACTCCTTAAAATATCATCAGTTAACGGAGATTAAAGTCAATCTCATTCCGCCTGAGTCTCAGCAGTCAAAACTCAAATCAAAAGACGATTTGCCCTCTCAAAGCTATCAAGTTCAAGCCGAATTAGAGTTGAATTTGGCAGCGATTGAGAGGCTAAAGAAACGAGCAGGACGATTCGTTTTAGCAACTAACGATTTGGAGAAAAAACGATTGAGCAGTGAGGATATACTCAAAAAATATAAGGGGCAACAAGCTCCAGAAAGAGGATTTTCTTTTCTCAAAGACCCCTGCTTTTTTGCTGACAGTGTCTTTCTCAAATCTCCCCATAGAATCGAGGTCATGGCCATGCTCATGGGCTTGTGCCTGCTGGTTTATACTATTGGTCAAAGACAACTTCGTTTAAGTTTAAAACAGCAGGAGACGGGACTGAAAAATCAGTTGGGTAAGTTAACTGACCGACCGACGTTACGCTGGATATTTCAGTGCTTTCAAGGGATTCATCTCGTCCGTATTCAAGACAATCAAAAGATTAGCAACTTAACGGATGAGAGGCGCAACATTTTGAGATTTTTCCCCAAACCTGGCCAGGAATATTATCTCTTATCTTGACCAGATGGATTGACTTCAAGGGGTGACAAAACAAAGCGAGCAACTGGAACATCTCCCCCTAGATGTTAAGTCTGATTGCCTAGTCATTCTCAACAAGCACTGTTTATTGAGAATGACCGGGGGAACTCTGAAATTTTCGGCTTAGTTGCCGGCAGCTTGCCGCCAACTCACTCCTCTAGATAAGTATTTTGACTCGCGCCCCTTCCTCTTTTGAGACGTTGTGACACTTAGGGTGCGGAATGTGGG
>NZ_JASJFE010000602.1:0-9983 GCF_030067735.1 Microcystis sp. M53598_WE2
AATTAAATATAAGATGAACGTAGGTTGGGTTGAAGCATGAAACCCAACTCCCGCATGGGTTACGCTACCGCTAACCCATCCTACAAATAATTGTGCCTCCCTACTTACAAGCGAGAAGATCGCCCAGATTGTTCTTTTTCGGACTGTTAGCGGTTAGGATCTATTACTGGGGAGACGATCGAAATAGATCAAGAAAGTGTGATAGTACAGATAAGAGATCGGGGAAAATTTTTTCGCCAAACCTAAAACTTTTTGACGCTGACGTTCTATGATGCCTCATATCTTCCTATTTTTAGAGATTTTTTCCCAAGAAGGCGGTATTCAATCATATATCAAGGATGTCCTGCAAGCTTATCTCACTTTGCCCGATTGCGAGGCGGCCGAGGTTTTTTTACTGCGGGATGCCCCTGATTGTCCTAATCCTTTCAAAAATCAAGGTATTACCTTTCATTACCTGAAAAATAACTCAGCAACTCTCGGACGCATTCAATTAGCCCTTAAGTTTCTAGTTTCTCTCCTCCGGAAACGTCCCCAACGGGTTTTTTGTGGTCATATAAATTTAGCCCCCCTCTTTGTCACTCATTATTAAGATAACTGCTATACTCCTCTATGGCTTCCCCAAAAGATTTTATTAGTCCGGTCAATTCTGGTCAAAAGTTGGTCTATCCTTTTCGCAACTATCTTAACTATCTTCACGACAAATACTCTGATTTACAGACGGGTAAGATCGCCGATTATATTCCGGAATTAGCCCTAGCAGCTCCACAATGGTTTGGTATTTCGGTAATTACCACTGACGGTCAGATTTTTGAGGTGGGAGACTGTCAGCAAACCTTTACAGTACAATCGATTTCTAAAGCTTTTGTCTTTGGATTAGCTCTAGAAGATCACGGAAGGGAATACGTTAATAGTAAAGTCGGTGTTGAACCCACGGGGGAAGCTTTTAACTCGATTATTCTCGATGAAAAAACCAATCGTCCCTATAATCCTATGGTTAATGCTGGTGCGATCGCTACCACGGATTTAATCACCGGACAGAATGCCACAGAAAGGCTAAAACGTATTTTAGAAATGTTTAAACGCTATACGGGTAGGGATCACGAGATTAATGTCCCCGTTTTTCTCTCGGAAAAATCCACCGGCAATCGTAATCGGGCCATGGCCTATCTGATGCTAAATTTTGGCATGGTCAGCGATAAAATTGAAGAAACCCTCGACCTTTACTGTCAACAATGCGCCATCCTCGTCCATGCTCACGATTTAGCCCTGATGGCCGCTACCTTGGCTAATGGAGGTGTCAACCCCATCACAGGAATACGGGCGATCGATGAACACTACGTTCAAGATGTGATCAGTGTTATGCTTACCTGTGGAATGTATGACGCTTCGGGAGAATGGGCCTATCGGGTAGGATTACCGGCAAAAAGCGGTGTCGGGGGCGGAATTACGGCAGTAGTTCCCCATCAGTTAGGAATTGGAACTTTTTCGCCCCTTTTAGATGAAAAAGGCAACAGCATCAGAGGAGTGAAAATTTGTCAAAATATTTCAGAGGATTTTGGTTTACATTTATTCAATGTGGCCAAACCAGAACGAGATTTAAAAACATGGCTTGAAGGCAATAGTTGATAGGCTGTAAGCTGTTCGTAATTTAAATTGCTTGTTGAGATGAGGCACTCTTGCAAGAGGCAAGACCCCCCCAACCCCTAGTAGGGCAAGGGGGAATTATGAATTATGAATTATGAATTATGAATTGGGGTGTGGGGAAGTGGAGAGTTTTCTGTTGTGAACAGTGAACAGTAAACAGTAATCAGTGAACTGAAAACTCAAATCTGATCACTGATTGAAGATGGCTACCTAGCTTTTTGTCATAAATATTGATATGATTTAACAATCAGCAGCAATTTATGGTAAATATATTTATTTAGGAGAGCGAGAAAATGGCTGGATTCTTTGGCCTGTTTGGCAATAAGACGAAATACGTCGATGAACCGATGGATCTGAGCGCACCGGAACCGCAAGAGGCTTTTTACTTGGAACCCGATGACGCTAAAACTCTCGGTGATATCGACTTTATGCGGACACCGATCACGATCCGACGTACTTTCCCGAAAACTGCCTCGAATAAAAAGGGTGGCGAATCGATTAAACAGATTTCTTCCATGGAAGTCAGCAAAGTCACCGATAACGGTATTGTGGCAAAATCGGCGACTTCCGAGGCTAATAGTAACGCTAATGGTACTAATGATAACGTTCGTCGCGCTAACGATGACAGTATCAATCCTTTCCTGAAAATGGCCCGCGAAATCAAGAAATAGTATAGTAAGGTGAGCATTGGCCACCCTTGAGAGCAAACTTTGGTGGGGAAAGCCCACCTTTTTTTATGACCATTATTAACGGAAAAACCAAGTTATTAGGCGTAATCGGCGATCCTATCGGCCATACTCTTTCTCCCCCCATGCACAATGCCGCTATCGATGCCTTGGGGCTAAATTATGTCTATCTTCCCCTACCTATCGCCCCGGAAAATTTAGCAACTGCGATCGCTGGCTTGTCCGCCATTGATCTAGAGGGTTTTAGCGTCACAATTCCCCATAAATTAGCAATTATTCCCTTATTATCGCAAATTACCGAGAAAGCCAGGCTAGTGGGCGCAGTTAACACCGTCTGGCGCACGGAAACCGGCTGGCAGGGAACGAATACCGATGTGGATGGCTTTCTCGCACCCTTGAAATCCCTTGACAAAGATTGGAGTCAGGTGAATCCAGTTATTTTAGGCAATGGCGGCGCTGCCCGGGCGGTGGTGGTGGCTTGCGCCCAGTTGGGCTGTGGCGAAATTCATGTGGTAGGACGCAATCAAAAGAAATTAGATCCTTTTAAAGAAAGTTGGGCGAATACAAGCCTCTATGACCTCCTAGAAGTGCATAGCTGGGACGAATTAGAGGGGCTGGTATCCACCACAGAACTCCTGATTAATTCTACCCCGATCGGAATGTCCCCCCAGGGCGAACAATCCCCTGTTGAGTTAGAATTATTAGACCTTTTACCGCCATCGGCGATCGCCTACGATCTAATTTATAATCCCCGGCCGACCAAATTTCTGCGGTTGGCCCGGACTAGAGGGATAAGAATTATTGATGGGTTAGAAATGTTAGTTAATCAGGGAGCGATCGCACTAGAAATCTGGTTAGGTCAACCCGTCCCCGTCTCGGTCATGCGGGAAGCTTTGTTAAAACAATTCTAAATGCTAAAGTTCTATTTCTGGCTTGATTTATGACCCCTTCTAGCTCCTTTTGGAAAACTCTGAATAACTCGATTCTAGTGCGCTATCTATTATTATTTGGCTGTGGCTGGAGTCTAATTATCTTAATTAACTATTTCTACGGGATGATCGCTATTTTTACTGGTTCGGCAGTCCTGGCCGCTCTATTAAATTATCCCGTGGTTTGGTTATCCCGTTATCTACCGAGAGGACTAGCCATTGCTATTACCACCCTAGTAGCTTTTATCCTCCTATTTAGATTAGTCACAGGCATAGGATTAGAAGCGGTTAATCAGGGGAGAGGACTACTATTCAATCTTACCGATGCCCTTAGTCAAAAAGATTTTTTACCCTTTCAAGACTTTCTCGATCGATTAGATTTAAATAAAATGGTGGGAAGCTTACAAACCGGTTTAGCCACGGGTTTATCGCTTGTACAGGGAGTTTTTTCCAGTGTCTTTACGGGCATTTTCGGGGCGGTGATCAGTGTTTATATGCTCATCGACGGTGATAAACTCTGGCGAAGTTTTTTGCAACTTCTCCCCCTAGCATACCGGGAGCGTTTTGCCAAGTCTTTTCGACAAAGTTTTCTGGGATTTATTCGCGGGCAACTGTTGTTAATGCTCTTTTTATCGGTGACGAGTTTCTTAAGTTTTTCCCTATTAGGAATCAAATATGGGCTAATTTTAGCGAGCATTCTCGGTGTTATCGATGCTATCCCGGGTGTCGGGGCAACCCTGGGCATTTTGTTGGTAACTATCTTGACTTTTACCTCCCAGGGACTAGCAATTGCCGTTAAAGCTTTTATTATCTGTGTTGTCTTGGTGCAAATTCAAGATAATATTATTCGCCCTAAAGTTATGGGCAATGCCCTAGAATTAAACCCAGTAATTTTATTTTTATCCCTCTTTATCGGCGAAAGAGTTGCGGGATTATTAGGGGTTTTTCTCTCCATTCCTATCGCTGGGATGATTGCGATCTGGATCGGATCGAGCGAAGAAAAACCAATAACAGATTTAGAGGAAAATCAGTTAGGAGAAAGTCAAGAGAATTAAGGGCTGATACCCAGTCTCTACTATACAATTAGAGAAATTTGTTATCCACAACACTCGATCGCTACCTATGGAAAACCTAGATTTAAAGAAATCCTCGCCCCTCTTATTTATCTCACCGTTTTTTCTCTGGGGAACAGCGATGGTAGCGATGAAGGGTGTTATCCCCCATACTACCCCCCTATTTATGGCGGCAATTCGCCTTGTTCCCGCCGGAATGTTAGTTTTAATAGTAGCTTGGTTTTTAGGTCGTCCTCAGCCCAAAACCCTGCAAGCGTGGCTATGGATTGCCCTTTTTGCTCTGATGGATGCCACTCTTTTTCAAGGTTTTCTGGCATTGGGATTAAATCGCACCGGGGCGGGGTTAGGATCGGTAATTATTGACTCTCAACCTCTAGCGGTGGCTTTAATGTCGAGTTGGCTATTTAAAGAAGTTATCGGTGTCTGGGGGTGGTTGGGATTGGGTTTAGGAATTGGGGGAATTAGTTTAATTGGCTTGCCCGATCAATGGTTTTATGACTTTTTTGGACAAAAAGCGGTAAATATTGACTTTAGCTGGCAGGAATTACTAAATAGCGGCGAAATGCTGATGCTTTTGGCTTCCCTATCCATGGCGGTGGGAACAGTCTTAATCCGGTTTGTCTGTCGTCATGCGGATCCCGTCAGCGCCACAGGATGGCACATGATTTTAGGGGGATTGCCGCTATTTTTAGCTTCAGGTTTCAGAGAATCCCATCAATGGCAGAATATCGATTTGAATGGTTGGTTAGCTTTAAGTTATGCCACGATTTTTGGTAGTGCGATCGCCTATGGAATATTCTTTTATTTAGCCGCCAAGGGCAATTTAACCAGTTTAAGTTCTTTAACTTTTTTAACTCCGGTTTTTGCCCTCACTTTCGGGAATTTATTCCTCGGTGAGATGTTAAGTGTATTGCAATGGGTGGGGGTATCTTTAACCCTCGTTAGTATTTATTTAATCAATCAAAGGGAAAGAATCGCCCCACAAGTGCGAGCAATTTTTGCTAATCTTTCCTCTGCTTCCGTGAAGTAAACATGAGTGTTGGGTGTTGGGTGTTGGGTGTTGGGTTTTAGGGTTTTAGGGTTTTGAGGGATTAGTTAAAATTTCCCCATTTCCCCATTTCCCCATCCCCCTATTTCCCTATCCCCCTATTTCCCTATCCCCCCATTTCCCTATCCCCCCATTTCCCCATTTTCCTATCCCCAATCTCTGATTTATACCCAAAAGCAACTAACTCAAATTCCGTCCGAATTACCTCGACTCTGGCAAAATTTGCTTCTTGTAATTTCCGGTTGAGATTTTGAGAGGTAAAACCAGTTTTATGAGCCATATAGGGCATCCCGGGAACTTCTGTTCCCATGCCGTAAAACATCCACAAAGCGCGCACGGGACCTCCGGGAGAAATATATAAAGGTTCATTTTCCATATCGCCTCTAGCGACAAATTCGGCGGCAGTTTGCATATCGGGAACCACGATCATCAAAAAGCCTTCGGGTTTAAGAATGCGTTTAAATTCCTCTAGGGCGATGGGAACTTCGTAATGATAAATATGTTCTAGATTATGACTAGAAAAAACCGCATCGACGGAGTTATCGGGAACGGCACTTAAATCGGTAATAGTTCCTAAAATATCAGGGTTAACAGCAGTATTGATATCGAGGCGAATTTCTTGCCAATTGCCATCGCGGAATAGTTGGGGTAAAGCTTCGGGATTATAGGGACCACAACCCACATTTAAAACCAGTTTTTTCGGGGATTTTAGCGCTGTTATCCCTGGGGGAGCATTCCAAGCTAATAAACAAATATTTTTCAAACCAAGCAAACCGTGATTAGCGACTTGATCATCTAAAATTATCTGGGCTTGGGGATGGGTTTTAATAAAATCTTTTATGGCCTGTTGGAGAGCAGGATGCTGACATTTATTGATCATAATTAAAGCGGAATCAGACCAGAATTTTTTGGCTAAAAGTAAGGAGATCAAAAGCGATCGATAGTCTTCGGCGGCATCGTAGTAATAAACTCCCAGCTTTTCTTCACTGTTTAATTCTTCGAGATCATCGAAAAAGTTTTCCGTTTCTTGATCGCTTAAAAATATCTGTTCTGATAGTTGAAAATCCTCCAAATCCTCAGATAATATAGTTAGCTTTTCTCCCGATGGATCGTATTTAAAAAAAGCTTCTACGCCATAACCGCAGCGATCGCTATTATCGCAGAAAGCGGCGACTAAACTACCGCGACGAAAACAACCCACTTGACAGTAAACCTCGTCCGGTTGCAGACAGGCAACGGCGAGATTGAGCAGGGGAAAGAGATTGCGATCGGGATAGGAGGCGGTTTTTTGGCTTAAAAGGGTTAATTGCTCGGAAATAGGCGACATTAAAGCCGATCCCCAATCCTGATACTGTTGAGGCAATTGTTCTAAGAATTTCTGTAAATCCATGCTCTTGCTTTCCCGAAAACTATAATCCTTTTCCACTATCGTAAATCATCGTGCTTGTCATCAGGTCACAGACTTAATTGTGGAAGAGTGATAATCTGATCTATTAGCCCATCAGCACAAGTAGACCAACTTCTGATATGCCCTACAACTGCTTCCAGATCAAATTTTGGGGAGTACGGGGAAGTATTCCCTGTCCTGGTTCGGAAACCGTTCGTTATGGTGGTAATACTTCCTGTGTAGAGATGCAAGTCGGTAGAGAAAGATTAATTTTTGACGGTGGTACGGGGTTACGCCTACTAGGACAGTCTTTGATGGCAGAAAGTCCAGTGAAAGCCCATTTATTTTTCAGCCACTCCCATTGGGATCATATTCAAGGTTTTCCTTTTTTTATCCCTGCTTTTATCCGGGGCAATACTTTTAAAATCTACGCAGTTCCCTCCCCCAACGGGGTGACCATGAAGCAAAGATTACACGATCAGATGTCACATCCCAATTTTCCCGTGCCTTTGCAGATTATGCGGGCCGATTTAGAATTTTATAATCTAGAAATGGGCGAAACCCTCAACTACGGCGATGTCAGCGTCGAAACCCGTCCTTTAAATCATCCAGGGGAAGCGGTGGGTTATCGGGTAAATTGGCAGGGTTTATCGGCAGCATATATTACCGATACCGAACATTTTCCTGATCGCCTTGATGATAACGTTCTGGCTTTGGCCTGGCAAGCGGATGTGATGATTATTGATGCTACCTACACCGATGAGGAATACAACGATCCTAAGTATTCTAAGGTGGGTTGGGGCCATTCCACTTGGCAGCAGGCAGTCAAAATCGCCCAGGCAGCGCAAGTTAAGCAGTTAGTTCTATTTCATCACGATCCCGGCCATAATGACGATTTTCTCGATCGCATTGGGGAAGAGGCAAGAAAGATTTTCCCTGAAACTATTCTCGCCCGGGAAGGCCTGTTGATCGAACTACGACCGGAAGGTTCTCGGATAGATGAAGCGTAACCTAAGTCACTGTTCCCCACCATGAAGATAACTGCTGTAGATGGTCAACAGCTTATCCCCGTGAGCGGAGATAGGATAGAATGATATAACTTCATCTGGGATTTTCTCTGGTGCTATATTATAAAAATGTCCAATCAATCCTCACCTAACTCCACAGAAATACAAGCAATTTTTGATCAGATCGCTCCCGAATATGACCGCCTTAATCAAGAATTAAGTTTAGGATTACACCGTATCTGGAAATTAATGACAGTCAAATGGTGTCAACCCAAAAAAGGGGATTTTGCTCTCGATATCTGTTGTGGTAGCGGCGACCTGACTAACCTATTATCAAAACAAGTGGGTAAAACCGGCAAAGTGATCGGACTAGATTTTTCCCCACAACAATTAAAAATCGCCCGTCAACGTTTTAGCGCCACTAATATTAACTGGATGGAGGGGGATGCCCTCAATTTACCCTTTGCCGATTCTAGCTTTGATTGTGCCACTATCGGCTATGGATTACGCAATGTGGTCGATATTACCCAATGTCTGGGGGAATTATACCGAGTCCTGAAACCGGGTGCTAAAGCGGCGATTCTTGACTTCCATCAACCTACCCAAACCATCGCCAAATTATTCCAAAACTGGTATCTCGATCATATCGTCGTTCCGGCTGCCGAGCGCTACGGCTTAACTGACCAGTACGCTTATATTAGTCCCAGTATCGATCGCTTTCCCCTGGGCCCAGAACAGGTAAAATTAGGCTATCAGTCGGGATTTTCCAGCGCTGTTCACTATCCACTCCTAGCCGGACTGATGGGAGTGTTAGTCTTGAAGAAATAACTTACTCACATTTCCGTTTATTTTTTGCTGCTAAATTGAATCTCCCTACTCTTTGGACATGGCTCTTACCGCCGATCGCGGGGGCAATTATTGGCTATTTTACGAACGATGTAGCCATAAAAATGCTATTTCGTCCCTACAAAGCGATTTATATCGGTAAGCGTCCTCTTCCCTTCACTCCGGGGTTAATTCCTCGCAATCAAGATCGATTAGCTGTCCGGGTATCGGATACGATCATGGGTTCCCTGTTAACTCCCGAGGAATTACAAAAACTGGCTAAACGACTCCTCGACACCGAAAGGGTACAGGGGGCGATACTCTGGCTGTTACAATTAGCTTTAAAACAAATAAAAGGCGATCGGCAAGCAAAAACTGCCGAGATTTTGGCGGCAATTCTTCATGATTTATTCGGGGAATCTTTAGCGAGATTACTAAAAGTTTTAGCCCGACGACAGGACTTTTTAGAAAAACAGATCAATCAAATTTTTGATCGCCTAGTCTTAGAATTTTCTCTCAGTGAACAACAGGCGCGACAATTCTCCGATTGGCTATTAGAAACCGTCCTACCCCCCGATATTATCCGTCTAGCTTTAATCGATTTTTTAACCGATCGCAATATTCAAGTTATCGATGAAGGATTTCGGGAAAAAACCAGTGGAACCTATTGGGTAGTAGCCAATTTATTCGGTTTACGCAATGCCCTGGCCCGCTTACGCACTTTTTGCCTTGATGAAAAGGATTTAGCTAATACCAGAATCAAAGAATTATTACTATCTTTAGAGATGCGTAATCGTCTGAAAAACTGGTTACAAAGTATCTCTTTGCAAAATTTACCTATCTCCACCGTCAGACAATTGCGTAAAACCACTAGAGACACGGTGCGAATTTATATTCAAGAAAGTGGCGAACAATTTCTGCAAGATTTTGGACAAACGATCGACTGGCATCAAATCGCTAATTTAATTATTAATCGTCTGCAATCTTCGGGGTCAATGAATACATCATTAGGGGTAATTAGTCAAGAGTTAGCGTTAATTTTAGAGCGTTATCTAGAGGAAGATTTAGAGAAATTAGTCGCCCAAATTATCCCAATTCTCAACATCGATCAAGTGATCCGCGATCGGGTAAATGCCACTTCCCCGGCCGATCTGGAAAATGCTATTCAAGGCATTGTTAAACAGGAATTACAGGGAATTGTTAATCTTGGTGGGATTCTCGGTCTTCTAGTCGGACTAATGCAAACAATTATTTTAATTGCACAGAATCCGGGGTAATAATTAGGGTCTGCTGAAAAAGTTTGTTGGTGGGGGCAGGGTGTGGGGTGTGGGGTGTGGGGTGTAGGGTGTGGGGTGTGAATTTTCCCCCTGAAAAAGCCTTAATC
>NZ_JASJFE010000118.1:0-3165 GCF_030067735.1 Microcystis sp. M53598_WE2
AAGGCTTTTGACCTGTTAAAATCCGATGTTCATGCTGCGAAAATCGGATTGGGACCATCAAAAACCTTGCATTATCCTTCTTGTAGTACATAAGTTGGTACAAAAAGAGAGGGCAACAAAGCCTGAAACTCCCGACTCCTGACTCGGAGACTCCTGACGACCGACTCCTAACCCCACCAACAAACTTTTTCAGCAAACCCTATTTAGACCATGTAGCTGAATACTGGAGCGATGCTTGTGCCAATTTACCCAGTTATCAGCACTTTGTTGAGTGGATTCCTGTAACTTTGATTACTTTTTGCCTCTATCTCAAACATTGCTGCTGATGCGTTTCAAATTTGAATTGGCGTACCAAGATTGGCCATCTCAAAACTTTGAAAACCGCAAAAGCCCTCAATTTTTAGGGATTGTAACATGAGTGATTACCCCGGATTTTCAGTTATTAAATCTAGTTTATCTCAACCCCAGAAAACACCTCAATTAATGACAGAGCAGCACCATGGCGATACCGATACCCAAACTTAAACCGACCAGCACTTGAAAAGGAGTATGACCAATTAATTCCTTTAAACGTTCCTCGTTAAATTCCTTGCCCTCCTGGAACATTTCATCGATAATTTGATTGAGAATCCGGGCCTGTTTTCCTGCTGCCTGACGCACTCCAGCCGCATCATACATAACAATAACCGCAAAAAGCGCCGCAATCGCAAATTCGGGACTAGACCAACCCATCTGTAATCCTACCCCAGTAGCCAAGGCCCCCACCAGCGCCGAGTGAGCGCTAGGCATTCCTCCCGACGAGACTAGATAGCGCAGACTCACCTTACCATCGCGGATTAACTCAATCAGCGCTTTTAATCCCTGGGCAGTGAAACAAGCTAAAAGAGAGACTAGCAGTATTTGATTGTGTAACACCTGCTCGAAGTCCTGCATAATCTCATTCGTTTAATTTAATTTTTACGATTAACAATATACTCGGCGATGGCCCGTAAAGGTTCAGCGGCCTCATCGTAGCCACTCAATTCACCGATGGCACTATCTATTAACTGTTGAGCTTGCTGGCGGGACTCTTCTATCCCCCAGAGACTAGGATAGGTGGCTTTTTGTGCCTGTAGATCCTTACCGGCGGTTTTGCCCAATTCCTCCTTTGTCGCCGTGATATCGAGAACATCATCGATAATTTGGAAAGCCAAGCCAATATTTTGGGCATAACGGGCTAATTTAGCTATATCTTCCGCTTTTGCCCCCGCTAAAACTGCCCCCGACACCACAGAAGTCTCCAACAAGGCCCCCGTTTTCTGAGTATGGATAAAACCGAGAGTTTCTGCCGAAATATCGGGTTTTCCTGCGGATTCCAAGTCTAAAACCTGACCTCCCACTAAACCCGCTGCCCCGACAGTGCGACCTAAACGGGCAATTACCTCTAAAATCTGTAGGGGAGGTACATTACGAGTCTGGGTAGCCACATACTCGAAAGCGTAGGCTAGGAGACCATCCCCGGCTAAAATAGCGATATCTTCGCCAAAAACCTTATGATTGGTTAATTTCCCGCGTCGGTAATCATCGTTATCCATGGCGGGTAAATCGTCATGAATTAATGACATAGTGTGAATCATTTCCAGGGCGCAAGCGGTGGGTAAAGCCATCTCTAGGGAACCCCCCATCAATTCACAGGTAGCCAGACATAAAATCGGCCGCAGACGTTTGCCGCCAGCGAGGAGAGAATAGCGCATCGCCTCGTAGATTTTGGCGGGATTGCCGATAACTAAAGAGCTATCTAAAGCTGACTCGACAATTAACCGCTTTTCCTCCAGATAGGAAGCCAGAGAAAAGCTCTCGTTTTTCCTCACTTCTACCCCTTGTTCGCCCCTAGTAACCATGTCTTTTTGTCTTGAACCGACTGCTTTTAAAACTATATCAGGAAACTCCACCTCGATGGGAATTAAACTGGCTACTCCCTTGTACCCTAAGCTGTTGACTATCTAAATTACTCCTTCAGACTGCATGGCAGCACCGGAGTTGACAGTCTGAACATTTGTACTAAAATTTCCCAGACGGAGATGGGCCAATTTTCTTTTCTGATGCCTATTTTCTCTTTTAACCTGAAAAAATACATCCCTCAGCCCAGTCCAGGAATTGGCGAAAAACGGGCGATACAATTGAATTTCGCCGCAGTTATCCTGGGAGACGCTAAAGTTTTGATGATTCGGTCAAACTTCCGTTTTGTTAGCTTGCGGTTGAGAAATTTCTCGATTAGCCTAGAATTAGGATTATCCTAGGAATATATTGTATGCTGCCAGGGCAAATTTTAGGCGATCGATACCAAATCCAAAGTCAGTTAGGTAAACAAACCGGAAGACGCACTTTTCTCGCCCAAGATCTAAAAACGGGCGCTACTGTTGTCGTCAAATTATTAATCTTCAGTCCCGATTTTGAATGGACAGATTTAAAACTTTTTAAACGGGAAGCCGAAACTCTTAAACATCTAGATTGTCGCTCGATTCCTGAATATATCGACTATTTTGAAGTTCGCACCGATACCTATCAAGGTTTTGCCCTTGTTCAGAGTTATATCGAGGCTAAATCTCTCAAGGAACAGGTAGAAACCGGTCGCAAATTTACTGAAGCAGACCTACAAGAATTAGCTAAATCTATCCTAGGTATTTTAATTTATCTCCATGGACTTAATCCGCCAATTATCCACCGGGATTTGAAACCTAGTAATATCTTATTAAAAGATCGCTCGGGCCATAGTATCGGCAATGTTTATTTAATTGATTTTGGTTCTGTCCAGACTGTTGCCCAACAGGAACAGGCCACTTTAACTATTGTCGGAACCTACGGTTATATGCCCCCTGAACAATTCGGTGGTCGCACCGTTGCCGCTTCTGATTTATACAGTTTAGGAGCCACTTTAATCTATCTAGCTACAGGCATTCATCCCGCCGATTTACCCCAAAAAGATGGCAAAATTCAATTAAATAATTTAGCCAATTTAAGCCCTGCTTTTGTTCATTGGTTGGGGCAGTTAATTGAACCTAGTATCGAGAAAAGGTTTATTTCAGCACAGGCAGCAAATCAAGCTTTAAATACTCTCCACGAAATTCAATTAACTTCCTCGAACCTTGAAAAACCCGCAGGGAGTCGGGTACAGTTGCAAAAAAG
>NZ_JASJFE010000180.1:0-1895 GCF_030067735.1 Microcystis sp. M53598_WE2
AGTGAAAAGGACAGATAACGAAGTTTTTCTAGTTTCTATAACTGCACTATCAGAGACCTAGAACTTAGCTCTAAACCGACAACTAAATTATCAGGAGAATTGGGGTTATGCCGACTCTACACACGCTGACCAATGATAGTATCTCTTGTCCCTTGCCCGATCGCGTGGAGAACGTCAATTTCCACTACGAATTAGAAAATCAATTTCATCCCACCTACGGCCTCGAAAACCTAGGCATGAAAAATCTCGGTCGCGTTTATCGCAATCTTTCCGTACCGCAATTAGTCGAACAGGCGATCGAACGTCATGAGGGCGTTTTAGCCGATAATGGGGCTTTAGTGGTGGAAACGGGTAAATATACCGGTCGTTCCCCCAAAGATAAATTCATTGTCAAAGAAGCCAATAGCGAAAAGGAAATCGACTGGAATCAGCATAATGCCCCGATTAGCGAGGAAAAATTCCAGCAGTTATACCGAAAAGTCCTCGCCTATGTACAGGGAAAAGACCTATATATCTTCGATGGTTACGTCGGGTCCGATCCTAATTGTCGCTTTGGCGTGCGCGTTGTCACCGAAATCGCCTATCATAACCTCTTTGCCCATCAGTTATTCCTCCGGCCCAGTGCGATCGAACTAGCCGCCCATGAAACTGATTTTACCGTGATTGCCCTGCCGGGGTTACAGGGAGATCCCGAGGATGACGACCTGAACAGCGAAGCCTTTATCGTCCTCAACCTGGCAAAAAAAATCGTTCTCATCGGTGGCACTCGCTACGCTGGCGAAATCAAAAAATCCGTCTTCTCGATGATGAACTACCTGATGACCAAACAAGGGGTTTTACCGATGCACGGTGCCGCTAACATGGATAAACACGGTCATACGGCCCTCTTTTTCGGTCTCTCCGGTACGGGTAAAACCACCCTTTCCGCCGATCCTAAACGCAGCCTCATCGGTGATGATGAACACGGTTGGTCAGAAGACGGCATTTTTAACTTTGAAGGCGGTTGTTATGCTAAAACCATCCGTTTAAGTGCCGAATACGAACCCCAAATCTGGGCAGCGATTCAATTTGGCACTATTCTCGAAAACGTGATCCTTTCCCCCGATAATCGCCTTCCCGACTACGATGATGGACGTTTGACCGAAAACACCCGCGCCGCCTATCCCCTGCGTTATATCCCTAATTGTGCCGTATCTGGCATGGGAACCCACCCGAAAACTATTATCTTCTTAACTGCCGATGCTTTTGGGGTACTGCCACCAATCGCCAAATTAACCACGAACCAAGCGATGTATCATTTCCTCTCCGGCTATACTAGCAAATTAGCGGGAACGGAACGGGGAATCACCGCCCCACAGGTGACTTTTTCCAGTTGTTTCGGTCAATGTTTCTTCCCTCTGTCACCCCTCGTCTATGCCCAAATGTTAGGGGAACGTTTAGAACAACACCCCGAAACCTCCGTTTATCTGATTAATACCGGTTGGTCCGGCGGTCCCTACGGAGTCGGCGATCGCATTTCGATCAAACACACCCGTGCTATGGTTTCCGCCGCTTTAAATGGCGATTTAGAGGAAGTAGTTTTCCATCCTCATCCCATCTTTCAAGTTCTCGTTCCCGAAATTGTCCCCGGAGTTCCCAAAAAAATCCTCGACCCGCGACAAGCATGGCAAGATGGCGAATCCTACGACCTACAGGCGCGAGAATTAGCCCATCGTTTCGTGGAAAATTTCCGTCAATTTACCACTGCCTCCCAAGAAATAATTGCAGCCGGTCCAATTTGGGAATAACAGCATCAAGGAATCGGTTTTAACGAAGGCAGGAGTCAGGAGTCAGGAGTCAGGAGTCAGGAGTCAGGAGTCAGGAGTCAGGAGTCAGGAGTCAGGAGTCAGGAGTCA
>NZ_JASJFE010000859.1:0-3530 GCF_030067735.1 Microcystis sp. M53598_WE2
ATCATCACTATTATACTAAATCTGGTTATTAAAAACTGATTATTTATTCCCCCTGTTGCCTGTTGCCTGTTGCCTGTCCTGATATGTAGCCTATACTCAACGGATTTAGTATGACTGAAAGATTAACCGGTTTTGGAGTGGTGCTGGTGACAACAACCAGCGAAACGGAAGCGGAAAACTTAGCGATCGCCTTACTTAACGAGCGCTTGGCAGCTTGTGTCAGTATTTACCCGATTCGTTCCATTTATCGTTGGCAGGGACAGATTGAAAACGAGCGCGAATGGCAATTAGCGATTAAAAGCGATTTAAAGCAGTTTGAGCAGTTATCGGCGAAGATACAGGAACTTCATACCTATGCCGTCCCAGAAATCATCGCTTTACCGATTGTGGCGGGTTCTCAGACCTATTTAGACTGGTTAGCCTCCCATACAGGTGGGGTGTCGGAATAGACCGATCGGTAAGTTTAGCGAAAAAAATCTATATAATTCTTAATAAACTATCTCAGGAAGCGCAAAAAGTTTTAATCTAGATGCTGATTAAATTTTTAAACATCTGGTTTTAAGACCGATCGCCTCCACGATTGGAGAACTCAGCACATCGTCAAGGGAGATAGTTAAAATCCAATGAGTCTTAAGGCAAGCGGTGGCAGCTCCTTAGCGCGTCCCCAACTCTATCAAACCGTCCCAGTATCTGCCATTACCCAAGCAGAACAACAAGACCGCTTTCTCGATAAACCCGAACTCAATGAACTGATCGCCTACTTCCAATCGGGGAGCAAGCGCTTAGATATTGCCCAAACGCTCACCCGGAACTCCGATCTGATCGTGTCACGGGCAGCTAACCGGATTTTTACCGGCGGTTCCCCCATGGCTTACCTAGAAAAACCCCCCGTGGAAGAAATGGCTATGGTGGGTGCGGGTAAAGTTATCAACGTCCAGGAAGGGATGAAATTAGGAACCGTTACCTACGCGGAAAGCGGGTCCGGTGGCGGCAGTGGCCTTCTCGGTGGCTTAAAAGGGATTTTCGCCTCTAGCGGCCCAATTCCCCCCGGATTCCGACCGATTAACGTCTCTCGTTACGGTCCGAGCAATATGCAGAAGTCCCTCCGGGATTTATCCTGGTTCCTGCGTTACATTACCTATGCGATCGTGGCTGGTGATACCAGTATCCTGATCGTTAATACCCGCGGTTTAAGGGAAGTTCTCGAAAATGCCTGTTCCATTGATGCCACCATCGTGGCCCTGCAAGAAATGCGGGCCGCTTCGATCGAGTATTTCCAGAGAGACAAGGATGCGGCCACTTTAATCAGTGACTATTTCAATATCCTACTGGGGGAATTAAAAGCCCCCACCCCCTCTAATAAACTGCGTCAGCGTCCCAGTAGTGACCAACAGGGTTTAAGTCTTCCCCAAAGCTACTACAACGCCGCCGAAAAACGGCAAAAGTTTGTCATGAAAACCGGTTTATCGGAGTCAGAAAAATCTTCGATTATCAAGGCCGCCTACAGACAAATTTTTGAACGGGACATCACTCGCGCCTACAGTCAGTCCATTTCTGACCTAGAATCGAAGGTGAAAAACGGCGACATCTCGATGAAAGAATTCGTCCGTCGTCTCGGTAAATCGCCTCTCTACCGTAAACAGTTCTTTGAACCTTTTATCAATAGTCGCGCCCTAGAATTGGCTTTCCGTCATTTCCTCGGTCGCGGTCCTTCCTCCCGGGAAGAAGTGCAGAAATACTTCTCGATCGTCTCTAGCGGCGGTTTAGCGGCGTTAATCGATGCTTTAGTCGATTCTCAGGAGTATTCCGACTATTTCGGCGAAGAAACCGTTCCCTATCTCCGGGGTTTGGGTGCAGAAGCGCAGGAATGTCGTAACTGGGGGATGCAGATCGACCTGTTTAACTACAGCGCACCTTTCCGCAAAGTTCCCCAATTTATCACCACCTTTGCTAAATACGATCGCCCCTTACCGGATCAGCACGTTTACGGTTCCGGAAATGATCCCCTAGAAATCCAATTTGGGGCAATTTTCCCGAAAGAAACCCGCGAACCTAGTTCTAGTCCCGCTCCCTTCGGTAAAGATACCAAACGTATCCTCATCCACCGCGGACCTGCCACTAATAACCAAAATAGTAACCCCAGCGCCCGAGGTGAATTCCCCGGTACTTTGGGACCGAAAGTTTTCCGTCTCAATAACGAGTTACCCGGTTCTAGCAATGGGGTAAGCGTTAAATTTGGCGAAAGTTCCACCCAAAGAGTGATTTTAGCGGCTTATCGTCAGGTTTTCGGTCGAATGCCCTACGAAGGTCAGCGTTTATCCGTGGCCGAGATTAAGTTAGAAAATGGCGATATTACTCTGCGCGAGTTTATCAAAACCCTAGCTAAATCCGAGGCTTTCCGGAAAATCTACTGGACTCCTCTCTATGTGGTGAAAGCGATCGAATATATTCACCGTCGTCTGCTCGGTCGTCCCACCTACGGTCGTCAGGAAATGAATCAATACTTCGATCTTTGCTCGAAAAAAGGCTTCTATGCTTTAATCGATGCCCTTATCGACAGTCCTGAATATACGGAAGCTTTTGGTGAAGATACGGTTCCCTACGAGCGCTATCTAACTCCCCAAGGGATGCAGTTACGGATGGTGCGTTTGGGCAATCTCCGCGAAGATATCGGCCAAAGAGTTGATAAAGAGGAAACCCCGCGCTTTATTGAATTGGGTACACCTTCGGTCTCGATTCGCACTGAACCCGATATTCAATCTCGTGTCGGTCAAGGTGTCACGGTTCAACGGGAACAAACTAAGGTCTTTAAACTGTTAACTAATCTCGATAAAGTTGCCGTACAAAATACTGTTCGCGCCGCCTATCGTCAGATTTTTGAACGGGATCTCGAACCCTATATCATCAATGCCGAATTTACCGCTTTAGAGAGTAAATTAAGCAATGCTGAGATCACGGTGAAAGAGTTTATTGAGGGTTTAGGTTGTTCGGATCTTTACCTGAAAGAATTCTATGCTCCCTATCCAAATACGAAAGTAATTGAATTGGGAACCAAGCACTTCTTAGGTCGCGCTCCCTTGAATCAAAAAGAAATCCAGAAATATAACCAAATTCTGGCAACTAAGGGATTAAAAGCCTTTATCGGTGCCATGGTTAATAGCATGGAATACCTACAATTATTTGGTGAAGATACGGTTCCCTATCGTCGTTTCCCGACTCTACCAGCCGCTAATTTCCCCAATACGGAACGCTTATACAATAAGCTGACTAAACAGGATAGTGAACTGGTGGTTCCCAGTTTTAAACCGGTAGTTAAAGTCGGTGGCTAATTAGTCCTTGAAGTTAGTTAATTTAGCTCGTGTTTAACACGAGCTTTTTTCAGGACAAATTACTGCCCAAAATTTATTATCGTCAATCAAGGGGATAACAATGAGCCAAATTAAAGTTAAAGACTTCGGTCCAATTAAGGCGGGTTTACTAGAAAATGATGGTTTTATCGACGTTCGGAAAGTAACGATTTTTATCGGTAA
>NZ_JASJFE010000203.1:0-5361 GCF_030067735.1 Microcystis sp. M53598_WE2
CTCAGGAGTCGTTAGATTGAAGGGATTTTCTGGACTATAGGTAGCTATCTTTTCCCAATCCCTATCTAAACACAGTAACTCGGCCCCAGTTTGGGGAAGAAAATCCCCTAAAGATTCCTGAGTTAACACCAAAGAAATACCCGAATCTGAGAGGATATCCCCCAAGCGCTCGGTAGGATAATCCGGATCTAAAGGTACATAAGCTCCCCCGGCTTTTAATATCCCTAATAAACCGATGACCATCTCTAGGGAACGCTCCATAAAAATCCCGACCAAACTTTCTGGACCTACACCCTTATCTCGTAAACAGTGAGCTAACTGATTGCCCCGGTTATTTAACTGTTGATAGGTTAATTTTTGTCCTTCAAAAATAACCGCTATTCCCTGCGGATTCTGTGCAGCTTGTTCTTCAAATAATTGATGTAAAGACTTATCTAAAGGATAATCTGCCTCGGTATTGTTCCACTCTACTAATAACTGATGTTGCTCTTGTGTTGTCAATATAGGTAATTGTGTTACCCGTTGCCGAGTATCAGTAACAATCCCTGTTAAAATAGTCTGTAAATGTGCTGCCATCCGTTCAATCGTATCCTGAGTAAAACGGCTAGTATCATAGACTAACTGAATCAGTAACTCCTGTTTAGGAATAGCAACCACCGTCAAAGGATAATTAGTTTCCTCAAAATTCTCCACATCCTTAACCCTTAAGGATTGACGAGAATCTCTCGATAACGCTTCTCTGGGATAATTCTCAAAAACGACCAAACTCTCAAACAGGGGAACCCCCGGTGGAATATCACTTAATCTCTGTATTTCAGCCAGAGAAACATAAGCATAATCCTGAATTTCTGCTTGCTTTTGCTGTAATTCCTGTAACCAAGATAGCAATAAATCTGATTCTCTGATGGAGACTCGCAGCGGCAATGTATTAATAAATAATCCTACCCTATGTTCTACCCCTGATAAATCATGAGGGCGACCAGAAACCGTAACCCCAAATAAAACTTCTGACTCCCCACTATAGCGACTGAGAAGAATCGCCCAAGCGGCCTGTACTAGAGTAGATAAGGTCAGATTATGCTTTTGCGCCAAAGATTGCAGGTCTTTGGAGTGAGAAGCCGATAAATGACAGTTATACTCTTTATAAGTTGGCTTACCTTCAGATTTCATTAACTGGAGTCTGTCCACCCTCAGGGGGGTGGGAGTCATAAACCCTTCAAGAGTTCGCTGCCAAAAACTCTCAGCAATAGATGGGTTTTGCTCCTGTAACCAAACAATATAATCTTGATAGGGACGCGGTGAAGGAAGATGATAACTTTTCCCTTGAATACCTGCCTCATAAAACCCTAAAACTTCTTGATAAATAATAGGCATACTCCAACCATCCAGAATAATATGATGATGATTGCAGAGGAATTTATAAGTTTGGTCCGATAGTTGAATCATCAAGCAACGCATTAAAGGAGCAACTTTGAGTTCAAACCCTTGTTGACGCTCTGTTTCTAACAATAAATCTAAACGTTGTTGTTGTTCTGTGGGGTAAAGATTGCGCCAATCTTGATAATCCCAAGGCAAATCAACCTTTTTTCGCACAATTTGCAGAGGTTTTTCCCGTTTTTCCCAAAGAAATAGAGTCCTTAATACCGAGTGACGCTCTACAACTTTTTCCCACGCTTGCCTAAAAACTGTAAGGTTAATTTCTCCCTCCAGAGTAATTAGAGTTTGACTACAATAAATCCCTGAATCAGGAGTATAAAGACTATGAAAGAGCATCCCTTCCTGCATGGGGGAAAGAGGATAAATAGACTCCACATTTTTGGCGGGTTGATTTTTTGTGTCTGCCATGAAAGATTCTCCTTATTAGTCAATTTCTGCCAGAATATCGTCTAATTCCTGTTGATTCAAGTGCGCTACTGGAAAATCTGAGGGAGTGTAACCCCCAGCATCAGGAGATAAACAATGCTCAATCAATTTCAGCAAAGCTTCTTTATAGCTGCGCCCTAAATATTCTACCGTCGAACGTTCATAGATGAGATCGCTATAAGTCCAGTTTACTTGTAACTGTCCCTCGATAACTCTGGCCGTAATCTCTAATAAATGACTACGATGTCCCTTAAGACTGTGATTAGGCCCCTTAGACTCATTCGCTAATTTCCAATCCCCTTTTTGCAATTGTCCTTGCTCAAATTGACCTAAATAATTAAACAAAACTTCTCTGGCAGGAATTTCAGCTAATTGAGACTTAATATCAGCATCATCACTCAAATATCGCGAAATTCCATAGCCAATTCCCCTGTGAGGAATAGCTCGTAACTGTTCTTTAATAGATTTGAGCCGCTCACCGGGGTGATTTTCGGGGGGGAGTCGCAAAATAACCGGAAAAAGACTGGTAAACCAACCTACCGTCCTCGATAAGTCAACCTCACTGAACAAATCTTCTCGTCCGTGTCCTTCTAAATCAAGAGATATGGTCAAATTTTCTGTCCATTGTGTCAAAGTTTCCGCTAAAGCGGTTAACAAAACCTCATTAATTTGAGTGTTATAGGCAGCGGGGACTTTTTGCAAGAGGGTGCGGGTTTGTTCTTCATCTAGAGTCACCGTGACATCATTTGCCGTCGCTACTGTATTGTATTGTTTTCCAGCCTCGTCATCTACAGGTAAATTTCTCGCCTCTAACCAAGGTTGAGTTAACCAATAGTCTAATGGCTCTCTCGCTTTCTCCCCTTGTCCATAATCCCTCAAGAGAAGCGCCCAATCCTGAAAGGCTAGGGTTTTAGGTGGAAGTTCTACATTCTCCCCCCTTTCTAGCTGTTGATAAGTCATCAATAAATCTTCTAACAAAATTCGCCAAGATACACCATCAACCCCCAAGTGATGAATAATAATCAGTAACCGACTGGGTTGATAGGGCGCCAATTCCAATAGTACCGCCTTGATTAATAGTCCAGTAGAGAGGTTTAAACTTGCCTGTTGAGTTGTTGCCATTGCTAAGAGAGTTTCCCTTTGCTGAGATTGAGGAATAGAAGACAAATCAATCACTTCAAAAGGTACTTCCTCCGGCATTCCTTCATTGACTTGTTGCCATTGTCCTTCCTCCACAGTAAACCGTAACCGCAAAGCGTCATGATGTTCAATTAATTTTCTCAGAGATTGAGCTAACAAATCAGCTTTCAGGTGATGGGGAACTTCTAAGAGGACAGACTGATTAAAGTGGTGCATTTCAGCGCGATTTTGCTCAAAAAACCACAGTTGAATGGGAGTGAGAGGCACAATACCCGTCACTAAACCCTGTTTAGCTAATTCGGCTGTGGAATAATCGGCAACTGTAGCTAGTTCAGCAAGAGTAGGATATTCAAATATCTGTTTAGGGGTAATCTTCAACCCGGCTTGACGAGCGCGAGCGACAACCTGAATACTGAGAATAGAATCGCCCCCAACTTCAAAAAAGCGGTCATAACGACTCACTTGTTTAATGCTGAGAACATCTTGCCAAATACTGGCCAAAATCTTTTCTTTCTGAGTATGCGGGGGGACAAAATCCTGCTCAGATGTCCAAGGTATCTCAGGGAGGGGTAAACTGGAACGGTCAATTTTTCCATTGGGAGTCAGAGGGAGAGTTTCTAAGGAGACAAAAAGAGCCGGAATCATATACTCTGGCAATTTCTGTCCCAAGAAACGACGCAAATCCTCAGTATTTATCGGACCATTTTCTCCTACTAGATAAGCGACTAATCTCTTATTCCGATAGGAGTCTTCCCAAACCTTCACCACCTTTTGCTTAACTTGGGGATAAGTCCCTAGAGTTGCCTCAATTTCTCCTAATTCAATGCGGAAACCCCGCAATTTTACCTGATTATCACCCCGCCCCAAAAAATCAATATTTCCATCGGGTAAATATCGGGCTAAATCTCCTGTTTTATAGAGTTTGGCATTAGGTTCATTACTAAACGGATTGGAGATAAATTTCTCGGCGGTTAATTCAGGTTGATTCAGATAACATCGAGCTAACCCTTTACCCCCGATATATAAATCACCAATAGTTCCTAGAGGAACCGGTTGCTTAAAAGAGTCCAGAATATAAACTTGAGTATTGGCAATAGGCCGGCCGATACTCGGTTGTCCATGGTGTCCTTTAGGCACTAAGCTAAAAGTGGAATAAGTGGTATCTTCTGAAGGACCGTAGAGATTATAAACATTCTTAATGTTTTCCTGCTGGTAAAGCTTCTGGACTAATTGATTAGACAAAGCTTCTCCGGCGAGGTTTACCGTTTGCACAGTCTCAGGTATCGCCTCAATTTCCAGCAGTTGAGCTATCGCTGTAGGTACGGTATTAATTAATGTTACCTCTTTGGCTGCACTTAAACTAGGCAAATCTAAAACATTCTGGGCCAGAATAATCTTACCCCCCACAGCCAAGGGCAAAAATAGTTCAAATACTGACAAATCAAAACAAATAGAAGTAGCTCCCAAAACCCCCGCTAATTCCTCACTGCTAAAGACTTCCTTGGACCAATTCAGTAAGGTTGTGGTGCTGTGATGCTCAATGACAACCCCTTTTGGTTTCCCCGTTGAACCGGAGGTATAAATCACATAAGCGGTATTACTGGAACTTACGGGTAAAGAGAGGTTTTCGGGACTTTCTAGGGCTATATTTCTGGCTTCTGCCTCTAATATCACCAGATTCCCTGGATAATTCCCTAATTTCTCTACTAATTTTGCTTGTGTTAGCAACAAGGAAACTTGAGCATCTTCTAAGATAACATTGAGGCGTTCAGTTGGATAAGCTGGATCTAAAGGTACATAAGCTCCCCCTGCTTTGAGAATGGCTAATAACCCTATAACCATCTCAGGGGTCCGTTCTAGGCAAATTCCCACCAAAGACTCCGTTTTTACCCCTTTTTTGCCTAAATAATGCCCTAATTGATTCGCTTTTTCGTTTAATTGACGGTAGGTTAATTGTTCATTTTCTGTAATAATAGCGATCGCATCAGGACTGCGCTTAACTTGCTCCTCAAACAATTGATGAATACACCCATCCGGATAGTGAACCTCAGTATCATTCCATTCTTTTAATAATTGATGTTGTTCTTGCTCAGAAAGTAAACAACAAGTTTCATAACGTTCTAACCCTTCCGTTGCCATAGCGATGAGAGTTTTCTCGTAGTATCCTCCGATTAACTCCATCTGCTTTTCCCCTAGATAATTCCCATCATATTTAAGGGTAAGTTCTATTTGAGATGAAAGGGGATGAAGACTAAAATTAGCTAACAATGTAAAATTAGTTTGATTAAAAAACTTCCCTCCTAAGACTTCTAAATCTTTCACCCCGATGATACCTTGATAAACATGGAAATGAATAAA
>NZ_JASJFE010000802.1:0-7017 GCF_030067735.1 Microcystis sp. M53598_WE2
GATTGATTATTGATAAAAGGTTGCTGAAGGGCGTTGTCAAATTGAAAGATGATCCGAATCAGCTTGGAACTGAAATTACTTTGATAGCAAGGATTGCATTGCATCTTTCATATTCTGATCTGACAACGCCTGCTGAAGACAAGACAATCATAGTATTCATTCAATCATTTCAATCACAGTTGAGACTAATTATGTGATGGACTGTGATTGATTATTGATAAAAGGTTGCTGAAGACAACACAATCATAGTATTCATTCAATCATTCCCATCACAGTTGAGACTAATTGTGTGATGGACTATGATTGAATTGATCACTGTTTACTGTTTACTGATCACTGATAATAACCCTTGACCACCAAAACGGACAACATCGGTACAAAATAACCCCGTTTCCTCCTGCACAGTTTCTATAGCTTGAACTGCCGCCTCCGGACTAAGATGAAAAGTATTTAAACTAATCCCTTTTACCTTCACCTCCCCGAAACTTCCCCCGGCGCTGGCAGTCATTTCGTAGAGTTTAATCACTTCTGTTAGGGGAGGGATGAGAATATCGGGTAAATCATTGATATGAATTTGTCCAGCGCGATGGACGAGAATTAACCCCGTTGGTTGACTGCCACGCATTAAGGGCAAGGTAGCAGTCGAACCAGGGTGTAAAAGGGAGCCTTGACCCTCAATAAACAAAATATCGTTATTTTCCGCCGATTCTAACACCAAAGCCTCGATCGCACCAGCAGCATAATCGACGCGCACTGCATCCAAGGGTACACCCTTCCCCGCGATCATAATTCCCCCCTGTCCAGTGGCTAAAAATTGCGATTTTAGCCCTTTTTCTGGGGCAACCCGGTGTAATTCGATGCTAGTGGACATTTTGCCCACACTCATATCCGTGCCTACGGTTAAAATACGCTGACAGGTTAAATTTTTCGCCCGCGCTTGCCCAATTTTTAAGTCTTGGGGTTCCAGACGGATATCCCAAATCCATTGATCTGGTTTAAGCTGAGGAAAAAGGGGTTTTAGGGGTGTATGGAGACCATTAACGAGGGATAACCCCGCCTTTACCCCCTCTTTGATTTCTTCTAGCCAATGGGGGGGTAAAATGCCTCCTGAGGGTGCGATGCCAATTAACAGGGTATCGGGATGATAGGTTAAAGCTTCCCTAACACTAGCAACAATCGGCAAGGGGCGATCGATTCCGGCCACTTCTTTTAAGGCGCTGCCGGCGTTTTCTGCGTCAATAATCGCCACTACCTGCGCTTTCCCGTAACGCAGATAACTTAATCCGGTTTTGCCGCGAGTTCCTTTGATTCCTTCGTGGAGAAGAATCGCTACTTTCTTGTCAGGAGTCAAATAATTAGTCATCTTTATATCCGTAAACTAACACCCAAACCGGGTGAATTATTTGGTTGTAAACGTCCCTTTTCTAAGCTTAAACCCGTAAAGGGATCATCGCGTAAATTTAAATGACTATCTAGGTCAAGATAGTTGACAAGCGGGCCAAGATGTGCTAGGGCAGTATTGGCTAAACTGCTGTCAGAGTAACATCCGAACATAATTTGCAGTCGGCAAGCTTGGGCAATATGAATCATTCTCTGCACTTCGGCTAATCCACCAGCTTTCATTAGTTTAATATTAATGCCGTGGACTCGATCGGCCAGTTTCGGGATATCTTGACTAGAAAAACAGCTTTCATCGACGAAGATAGGTAGGGGCGATTTTTGGTATAAATCGATTAAATCTCGTTCTTGTCCGACGGATAGGGGTTGTTCCACATAAATAACGCCTTTTTCCTCTAACCATTGGCACATTTTCACCGCATCGCTAAATTGCCAACCACCATTAGCATCGACAGTTAGGGGCAAATGGGGGACAATTTCTTTAATAGCCAGAATTATGGCTCGATCGGCTTCTATACCGTCCGGTGAGCCTAATTTGACTTTTAATAAGCTAAAATCGCCGATTTCTAGCCAATCTAACAGCCTTTTCTGCACATTTTCTGGAGAATTTAAACCGATAGTAACAGAAACCGGCGGAATTAAAGAGCGATCGAGTCCAAAAATTTGCCAGAGAGGTAAATTAGCTTTTTTGCCTAACCAGTCGTGCAGTGCCGTATCAATAGCGGCACGAGTAGCCGAAGATATCTGATTTTGCCATAAAATTTTCTCAATTTCTTGGCGTTGACAGGGGTGAAAAGATTGTAAAAGAGGCGCGATCGAGTTTAATTCTTGCAGGATTTTATCGGGTTTTTTCTCCTCGCTGGTAATATCAAAAGGGGATGCCTCTCCCCACCCTTCGATATTTTCCTCGCTAATTTTCAGCCAGATATTAGTATTTTCGCTGGTAGTGCCGCGACTAATCCTTAAAGGTACTCGTTTATGAATAGTAAAAGTTTGCCAGTTTAGCAGCATAATTCACCTGGGGATGATCGGGGAATAGGAACAGAAAAATTATCCACACTTACCCAAATCCTTACTTCTGTCCACTCTCCCCGCAATCATACAACTTCCGGCGGTGTTTTTCGTCAAAGACAAAATATGATAGGCTGACCGAAGGGATAGGCAAGACGGCTGCGGGTTAGGAAATGGGGCTCTTCTAGGTTCTGTGTGATAAGTTTAACTTACATAATGATCGATCTTTGTGTCCTCTGTGTCTGGAGTGGTTCCTTCCACTCCCTCGCCAGCAGGACTGTATCTTAGAATACATTTTACCCACCAAACCTAAGAGAGCCGGAAATGGGATGAAAGAGGAGTGAGTTAACCAAAATCAATGATTAAGAAAAAGATTTCTTACTGGGTAAATGGAGGTATTGCCCTCATTGATCGCTATCTGATCAGCCAACTACTACCCCCATTTTTATTTAGTGTTGGTTTATTTGCCTCTTTGGGAGTAGCGATCGGCAATCTTTCCGATTTAGCTAATCAGGTAGTTGATGCTAATCTACCCCTTGCCTCGGCCCTAGAAATTCTCCTGTTAAAAGTGCCAGAATTTGTCACTTATTCCCTGCCAGTTTCTCTTTTACTAGCCACTTTAATCACCTACGGACGTTTAAGTAGTGATAGCGAAACCGTTGCCCTGCAAAGCTGTGGAGTCACTCTTTACCGTCTTTTTATACCCACTTTTTGCCTGAGTTTAATAGTTACAGTGGTAACATTTTTATTGAACGAATATGTGGTTCCTAATGCTAATTATCGAGCCACAGAAATTTTAGTGCAGAAAATTAATAAAGAAGCAAATTTTTGGAAAAATAAAGACTTTTATTATCCCGATTATGAAATAAAAACCCTAGAAAATGGTACGATTAATCGCAATTTAAGAAGTTTATTTTATGCCGAACAATTTGACGGCGAAAAAATGAAAACTGTCACCGTTATCCGTTGGCTAAAAGAAGAATTAAATCAAATTATTATCGCCGATTCGGCCCGTTGGAATGCCGTCGATAACGTCTGGGACTTTTTTAACGGCATTATCTATGAATTAACCCCCCCTAACGCCTCCTATCGCCAAGTTATCCCCTTTAAAGCCGAAAAAATCGCTTTATCTCGCTCCGCTTTCGATTTTGCTCGTCAAAGCCGCGATCCCTACGAGATGAACATACCACAGGCGATCAAATATGTGCAACTGCTCAAACTCAGTGGCGATGATAAGAGAGTCAGGTTTTTTCAAGTGCGAATCCAGCAAAAAATCGCCTTTCCCTTTGTCTGTATCGTCTTTGCTACCATAGGTTGTGCCTTGGGTTCTCTACCGCAAAGAATCGGTCGGGGAACCAGTTTCGGTCTCAGTGTCGCCATTGTTTTCCTCTATTATCTTTTAAACTTCTTAGTGGGCAGCTTGGGACTAACCGCCACCCTCTCCCCCTTCCTAGCTGCCTGGCTGCCTAACTTTTTCGGTTTTGGTTTAGGTCTGTGGTTATTATGGCGACTTAACGGTTAGACTTTTTTGAAAATTTTCGTCAAGATAGGAGACGTAGAGTTATAGCAGGCCCGTTAGTCTATGTTTCCCTTCTTCTTTAACACTTGTGGCAGCACTTCCCGCCAAGAATGTCAAGAGCGTAAATTAACATTCCTCAAATGGATGCGCGATGACCTCGAAACCCGTCTAGCGGGATTAAATGCCGCTATCGAAACTATCGAGCGTCAAATCAGTCGGGAAGGTCAATAAACCCTGAAAATAGGCGAGTTTTCCCCTCGCCTTCTCCCCACAATTAGCTAAGAGAGATAACTTGACAGTTGTATTCGCCAAGAGGGATAATAGCAGTTTGTGTGAACTTTAGCTAGACTAAAATACCTTGGCTAACGTTATTGTAATCGGCGCTCAGTGGGGCGACGAAGGAAAAGGAAAAATCACGGATCTGCTGAGTCGATCGGCGGATGTGGTGGTGCGTTCTCAAGGTGGCGTAAATGCGGGTCATACCGTCGTCGTCGAGGGTCAAACGTTCAAACTCCATCTAATTCCCTCTGGGATTCTCTACCCAGATACGGAATGTATAATCGGCTCAGGCACAGTCATAGATCCCTCGGTGTTACTCAAAGAGATGGCGCAATTACACGCCCTCAATGTTACCACCGACAATCTCTATATCTCGCAAACGGCTCATGTCACTATGCCCTATCATCGGCTGCTCGATCAAGCATCCGAGGAAAAACGGGGTAAATATAAAATCGGCACCACGGGAAGGGGGATCGGCCCCACCTATGCCGACAAATCCGAGCGCATCGGTATTCGAGTCATCGACTTGATCAATACCGAGAATCTGCGGCAAAAACTAGAATGGACGATCAATTATAAAAACGTCATTTTAGAAAAGTTATATAACTTACCGCCTTTAGATGCGAAGACGGTGATCGAGGAATATCTAGAATATGCCGAGATACTGCGTCCCCATGTGGTCGATAGTTCCCTAAAAATCTACGAAGCAATCCGCAAGCGTAAGAATATTCTTTTTGAAGGGGCCCAAGGCACCCTACTCGACCTCGATCACGGAACCTATCCCTACGTTACCTCCTCCAATCCGATCGCCGGCGGCGCTTGTGTGGGTTCTGGCATTGGTCCAACGGTAATTGATCGAGTGATCGGTGTGGCCAAAGCTTACACCACTAGGGTAGGTGAAGGTCCATTTCCCACGGAATTAGAGGGGGAGATCGAGCAGTTATTGTGCGATCGCGGGGCGGAATTCGGGACCACCACCGGCCGTCGTCGTCGTTGCGGTTGGTTTGATGCGGTTATCGGTCGTTACGCGGTGCGAATCAATGGTTTAGACTGTCTAGCGATCACCAAATTAGATGTTCTCGATACCCTAGAGGAAATCAAAGTCTGTGTCGCCTACCAATTGGACGGCCAAACCTGTCGCCATTTACCCAGCAGTGCCGGGGAATTCGCCCGTTGTCAACCGATTTACCGAACGATGCCGGGGTGGCAACAACCCACCAGTGATTGTCGCAGTCTGGAAGACCTACCCAAACAGGCCCTCGATTATCTAAAATTCCTGGGGGCGATCATGGAAGTACCGATCGCTATTATCTCCCTAGGAGCTAGTCGCGACCAAACTATCATCGTTGAAGACCCCATTCACGGGCCAAAACGCGCTCTTTTGGACGAAAATGGCTCACCTTGGGATAATCACGAATTTTAAATCATTGCTAAAGAGGATTAGTCAACTATGCAAGTTAGCGTTGAATGTCAAAAAAGACCGGAAAATATTAACCCCAGGGCCCTACGTCGTCAGGGTTTGATCCCGGCGGTTCTCTACGGCCACAGCGGCACGGAATCGGTTTCCCTCGTGGTGGGAGAAAAAGCGGCCTTAACCCTGCTCAAAAAGGCCTCGGTAAATAATACCTTGGTGGATGTGAATGTTCCCGAAATGCCCTGGACGGGAAAAGCTTTGATCCAAGAGGTACAATCTCATCCTTGGAAAAGAAATCTCTATCACCTCAGTTTCTTCTCAGTATCTGCCCACGGTAAGCTCGATATCGTTGTTCCGATTAAAGCCATAGGAGAAGCGATCGGAACCAAACAGGGCGGTTTAATCGAACAGTTCGTCAACGAAGTTAATGTCTCCTGTATTGCCGATAATATCCCGGAAGTGATCGAATTTGATGTTTCGGAGATCGGTGTGGGGCAATCCCTGCTCGTGGGTGATTTGAAAATGCCAGAAGGGGTGACTTTAAAAGATGATCCCCATACCACCGTTTTTGCCATTGTTGCCGCTAAACGGTAAATTCAGTGATCAGTGATCAGTAACCAGTCATCAGTGAGCAGCCAATCATATTTCATTGTTGACTGTTGACTGTTGACTGTTGACTGGTTACTGCTCTGGCGCTCCCATCTACTGGGGGGTTATATCGTGAAAACGCTCAAATAGCTCCTCGCGGGCGGATTCGATTAATAAACGGCTAGATTCGCTGGGGGATAAGGATAACAATCCCTCAATCACGGGATTAAAAGAATCATCTAACTTTCCAAAGCGCACTTGTAGTAAATTTTCGATCATCCCCCGACGCGCCTCTTGAAGACCTGCTTGAAGACCTGCTTGAAGACCTGCTTGACGACCTTCTTCAAGAGCTTCTTCTCTAGCTTGACGACCTTCTTCAAGAGCTTCTTCTCTAGCTTGTCGTCTCACTCCTTCTTTCCATTCCAGATAAGTTTGCGATAACGTCATAAACACCTCTCGATCCTCTTCTTCTAAAATATTTTGTATTTCCACGCTCACCCGCCAACTAAGTAATAGTTCTATGACATTTTGACGGTAGTTGTTCCCTATTGGTAATTCTAGCAACTCTCGCACGGCTTGATTCTGAGTTTTGCCCTTACCCAATAACCTTAACCAGAGGGTGTGAAAATTAACAGGAAGTTGATTGATCACAATAATAGCCGTGCGCTTTGACACTCCCCGCTCTAAAGAGACGGGGATTCTTGGTTCACAGAGATTACTTGCTTAGACAGAATTGCTTCTGAAAAAGTAGAGGTATTCTCTCCCCAAGCGTTTATTGGATCGAGCCCAAAGGTTCCGGTATGCCCTA
>NZ_JASJFE010001084.1:0-1050 GCF_030067735.1 Microcystis sp. M53598_WE2
AAAAAGATTGATTTTTGACATGAACCTATTATATGATAGGCTCGAATTGTTCTACTGAGTCGAGAAATCGAGTTAAATACAAGGAACTAAGACTCTATCACCCATCGCCCCTATTTTCCCTCGATCTTGGAGAAAAAGAGTGTCACAAGCTACTCCATCCCTACAATCTAATCTCAAACAATGGCTACGGGCCAGCGCACCTTCCCTATTTCAAATTAAACAGCGTTTGAGCGCCCGTCGTTGGCCGAAAAAATCGATCGTTATTTACACAGAAAAATATCGTCCCATGCGTCCAGCGGAAATTTGGCAACGCGGGGCCAGTGGCACACAGGCATCGGTGGCTTTTTTAGCGCAGGAATGGACGAAATGCGGCTATAAAGTGACGATTTTTGGCAATTGTGAGGGTATGGAAGGGGAACAGGACGGTATTCGCTATGTTAATTATTACCACATGAATTGGCAGGATCACTTTGAGACATTGGTGATCTCTCGTCATCCCACCTATTGCCGTCCGGGTACCAAGGCAGAACGAATTTTTTTTGATTGGCAAGATATTAAAGTGCCGGCAGACTCCTATACCCCGGAAATTTTGGCTAGATATGACAAAATTTTCTGTAAAAGCCAATATCAACGGGATTTACTGGATTTCTGTGCCGATAATCAATGTCCGATTGTTCCTAATGGTATCGATACTTCCCTTTTGGCTATAAGTGAGACAGTGCCGGAAAGTGAGTATCTTCCCTATCGTCTAGTCTATGCCTCTCGTTATTATCGCGGCCTAGAGTCGATGTTAAAGCATGGCTGGCCGATTATCAAGGCGGCAATTCCCGCGGCCGAGTTACATCTCTACTATGGTTTTACTAAACGGGATGGCAGTGGCGATCGCAGGGAATGGCGCGATAATTTAATCGCTTTGATTAAAGCTAGTCCGGGGGTAGTTGATCGCGGAATGATGGGTTATCGTCAACTAATCGAGGAAAAAGCGCGCTCTGCTATTCATTACTACGGTTGCACCTATCGTGAGATCGATTGTATTTCTGTGCGCGAGTC
>NZ_JASJFE010000178.1:0-1214 GCF_030067735.1 Microcystis sp. M53598_WE2
ACCCATTGCCAGAACAACGATGGACTTTTTAACAACCTGTGTTGAAAAAGTTATGGAGATGCTGGTTTTTATTGTCATCCTTTGGTCAATTTCTAAAACCATTTCTATTGTGCTTCTGGTTTATACGATTATTGGAAATATTCTTGCCACCTACATTACTCAACAACTAAATAAAGTCAATAAACAACAATTAGAAATCGAAGGAACCTATAAATACGCCATTACTCATGTTCGGACTCACGCTGAATCAATTGCATTTTTTAGAGGGGAAGAAAAAGAGTTAAATATTATTCAAAGAAAGTTCAATCAGGTGATTAAAATCATGATTGAAAGAATTAATTGGGAAAGAACCCAGGAATTTTTTAACCGCGGCTATCAATCCATTGTTCAAATCTTCCCCTTCTTAATTGTTTCCCCATTATATATTAGTGGTGAAATTGAGTTTGGACAAGTTAACCAAGCCAGCTATTGTTGCTATTTCTTTTCCACAGCTTTATCCGTGTTAGTGGATGAATTTGGACGCTCCGGTGAGTTTATTAATTATATTGAACGTTTAGAAGAGTTTTACCAAGCTTTAGAGGGTGTAAGCAAACAAAAAACCCCAGTTAATACCATTCAAGTCATTGAAGATAACAATCTAACTTTTGAGGATGTCACCTTACAAACTCCCGATGCCGCTAAAGTGATTGTCGAACATTTATCCCTATCCGTTGAACCAGGGAAAGGTTTATTAATTGTTGGGCCAAGTGGTCGAGGAAAAAGTTCTCTTTTACGCGCTATTTCTGGGTTATGGAATACAGGGACAGGTCATTTGGTGCGACCTCCCCTCGACGATTTATTATTTTTACCCCAACGTCCTTATATCATTTTAGGAAACTTGCGTGAACAGCTAATTTATCCTCAAACGACAACGGAGATGAGTGAATCCCAATTAAAAGAAATCTTACAAGAAGTTAACCTGCAAGATGTTCTTAATCGCATCAAAAATTTTGATGAGGAAGTGGATTGGGAAAATATTTTATCCTTAGGAGAACAACAACGTCTAGCCTTTGCGCGACTATTCGTTAATCAGCCAGATTTTGTGATTTTAGATGAAGCCACCAGTGCTTTAGATTTAAAAAATGAAGATCATTTATATAAACAGTTACAACAAACTGGAAAGACCTTTATTAGTGTCGGACATCGAGAAAGTTTGTTTAACTACCATCAAAAGG
>NZ_JASJFE010000576.1:0-1772 GCF_030067735.1 Microcystis sp. M53598_WE2
CGTCATGCGAGAATGAAATATATCCTCGAAGAATGGGGAGTAGAAAAATTCCGCAGCACTGTTGAGGGTTATTTCGGCCAAAAAATTGCCCCCTACCAACCCCTCCCCGATTGGAAATATCAAGACTTTTTGGGATGGAATGAACAGGGAGACGGAAAATTATTTTTTGGTCTTTCTGTGGAGAATGGCCGGGTCAAAAATGAAGGCAGTTTTCAGCTAAAAACCGCCTTAAAAGTGATTATCGAGCGTTTTCAGTTGCCCATGCGCTTGACGGCTAACCATAATATCATTCTCTACGAAATCGAACCCCAGGATCAGCAAGCGATCGAGGCGATCCTGAAAGAACACGGAATTATCACCAATCCCGCCGAAATTGACCCTTTAACCCGTTATGCCATGGCCTGTCCCGCTTGGCCCACCTGTGGATTAGCGATTACTGAGTCAGAAAGAATTTTGCCCCAGGTGATTGAACGCATTCGCGCCCTGCTTAATCGCTTAGGATTAAGCAAAGAGCAATTTGTCATCCGCATGACAGGATGTCCCAATGGCTGCGCGCGTCCCTATATGGCAGAATTAGGATTTGTGGGTAGCGCTCCCAATTCCTACCAACTCTGGTTGGGGGGAACAGCCGATCAAACTCGACTAGCGCGCCCCTATTTGGATAAAATGGCGATCGATGATCTAGAAAAGGTCTTAGAACCGATTTTCGTTTACTTCCAACAGGATCAACAAAATAACGAAACCTTCGGAGAATTCTGTCACCGAGTCAATTTCCCTGCTTTACAAGCATTTTCAGCCACCTACACACCTAAAATGACCGAAACTACTACTACTGAATCAAAACCCAAACGCGTGCGTAAAAATCAAAACCGTGTCAGCGTCCCCGATGATATGTTTGTCCGTCTCAAGGAAGCTTCGGAAACGGAAAAACGGCCGATGAATCAAATCATCAATGAGGCGCTAGAGGCCTATTTCAGCCAAAAATCCTAATCAGTTATCAAGGTGGGACTTAACCCACCTTTTTTTAATTAGTATATTCATAGGGTCGGTCTGTCGAAAAAATCATAGTCCATCACATCATCTTGGTTACGCGATATGGTGCAACAATTGGGGCAGTTTCTCAACCTTCAAGCGGGAAGTATAGAGGAATATCAGGAGTTTTTATCAGAAGTCTTACAAGCAGAATGGGAGAGTAATAGCGATCCTGCGGTGGTTTATCCTATCCTACAACGCGGTCAACATCTGTTAGATGATACCTTTGCCCAACTGTTGCAACAATGGGCTAGAAATGTGTTTTCTCAAGGGAAACCAGAAGAAGTGGCGGCTATTGTCGGGGTGATTCAGAATTTATGTGTTGATATTCAAAATTTTCCCTTGGGAAGTTGGGCTAATAATCTAGAAATCGCTATTACAGGCTATCAGACCCTCTTAGAAGTATATACCCGTCAAGCTTTTCCTGAAAAATGGGCAAGGATACAAAATAATCTGGGTAATGCTTATAGTGATCGTATCAGAGGGGAAAGGGCAGATAATCCAGAGTTAGCTATTGTTGCTTATAACCTGTCTTTAGAAGTCTATACCCGTGATGCTTTTCCTGAAGATTGGGCAGTAATACAAAATAATCTAGGGACTGCTTATAGTGATCGTATCAGAGGGGAAAGGGCAGATAATCCAGAGTTAGCTATTGTTGCTTATAACCTGTCTTTAGAAGTGTTGACCCGTGATGCTTTTCCTTATGAATGGGCAAGGATACAAAATAATCTGGGGAATGC
>NZ_JASJFE010000069.1:0-23339 GCF_030067735.1 Microcystis sp. M53598_WE2
GGGAGCAAGGGTTAGATCATGATATTTTGATTCAGATTGAGAGTTTATATATCTATTTTTATCATTGTCATTGGGTAAAGTGAAGGTTTGTGTATGGCAGAAATGGTTATTGTTACTATTTACAACATTCAAAGAATTTGGAGATGATTTAATCTTCATTCTTTCTATGGTAGAACGAAAATTAGATTTTCTTATTTCTTCCCCAAAAGCATCCGATAAAAGCTTCCATAATTTAGCACCTTCCTCTCTAATATGAGTCTCACTGCGGTGATATTCGTTACCTATTTCTTGATAACTCTGTCCTTGCCAACTCCCTTCAAAAATAGCCTTCTGGATAGTATTTAGCGGCTTTTTATCTCGCTCAATAAGGCGTTCGTCAATCAGTTGTAAAACTTCCGTGATATTCATACAATCGACACAGCAAAAGATTTTTGGGTATTATAGCCCAACTAAATCCCACTTTTTCCAATTTTCAGAAAAATTTACCCGACAAAACTCCCGATAAAATCCGATGTTTAGGGGGTGTCACTTTTTGGAAGCGTTTGGCATGATGGAATGTAGTTAAGCAAAACAGACCTAAAACTAACCATATCTAACTCAGCGACGCTAGTTCTAAGTATTATTGCTTATGTCTCAGTTTAACGTAGGTATTTTATGACGAAGTTCGTTTTAGACAAATATGCGCTCGATTCTAAAAAATCAGAAGCTAAGGCAAAAATCGTCGGTTCATTGGGTTCAAATGCCTCAATTTCAGGGGATCAGATAGAAGTCCCCAGTTATGACGCGAGTAAAGTGGTTCAGATTTTAAGTCAAGTTGGCATCAAGTATTCGGGGGGGTAGAAGGATTGTAAAATTTTATGATTCTGATTCTCTCTGTTAAAAGATTAGTTTAATTAACCTATGGAATTCGAAATTGTCAAAGAGAGTGAGCCATCGAAGGAAAATGACCAGAATATTGCTCTTGTGGAAGATCCAAAGTGGACTCTTGAAGAAATTGCACTTTCAAAAAGTACGCTGGAACAAATTGACGAAATGATTGCTTACATACAAAATAAGGACAAACTTTTAAGTGAATGGCAATTTGAGCGGTTCCTCAAAACAGGAAGTGCTTTGAGCGTTAATTTTTTTGGTGTGCCTGGCACTGGCAAAAGTATTACGTCAGAAGCAATCGCTCACAAACTAGGGATGTCAATTATCAGAGTTAATTATGGAGAAGTAGAATCATCTCTTGTCGGTGGAACATCAGAAAATCTAGTTTCGATATTTCAAAAAGCGGAGAAAAGTAATAGTTTACTATTTTTTGACGAAGCTGATTCTGTTTTGAGTCGAAGGATTGAGAATTTATCCCAAGCGGCTGATCACGGGGTTAATTCAGCAAAAAGTACATTACTGACTCTTCTAGACAAATTCGATGGAATTATCGTTTTCGCCACCAATCTTTTTGACAATTATGATGAGGCTTTTGTAAGAAGAATATTGTTTAATGTAGAATTCTTACCTCCCGATTTAGAAATGAGGCAACAGCTATGGAGATTTCATTTGTCTGAAAAAGTGCCTAGAGAAGTTAGCTATGATCGGTTGGCAATTCTTAGTGAAGGACTCTGTGGTGGTGATATTAGAAACATCACTATTAAACTAGGTCTAAGACTTCTAACTGGTAAAATTGAAACGATTAATGAGTCCTTAGTCAATGAGGAAATCAACCTCTATGTACAAGTAAAAAAACGACAGCATAGAGAGATAAAATTAGTGGAAAGTTCTACTAATACATCTGAAAATATACACGCTAATTTTGAGGAATAGAATTATTATGCCAATTCCAATAAGTACCTAGGCAAAATTAATTACATACTCGCCTCCAAAATTGTCCAGCACTTTTTTAACGTAAGCGAGGAGGCTCTTTCGGTCTTTATAGGCGCTAAATTCAATCCATTCATATTTTAAAAATCTCCATAATATTTCAATTAAATTTAAATGAGGTGAATAAGTGGGCAACCAAAATATTTTCAAGTTTTTCTTTTCCCATTCCTCAAGTTTCTCCATAAATGCCTCGCTGGTATGAATGGAAGCTTGGTCAATTATTATGACAGTTTTTTTCTGTATATTTTGGCAATATTTATCCAGAAAATTAATAACTATCTCGCTAGTAACCGTTCCGACCTGTGTCTCATAAAATAATTGATTATCTCGTTTCATTATTCCTAAAATATTTAGTCTTTTACCTTCAATTGGTGGTAACTTTATCGTGGTTTTTTCTTCTTGCCAAGCGTAAGGAATACAAGGCTTTGAATCCCATCCCATTTCATCCAAATATCCTATCTCAATCTCTCCTCTTTTTTCCTGTTTTTTTAGTTCTTCTAAAATAGGTAGTTTGACCTCAAGCTCCCACTCATCAGGGGTTTTGGCGACCCCTCTTCTCACCCTTTTCCACCTCATGTTGATTTTTTTTATGAGTCTTTTTATCGTGTCTTTGCTTACGGTTAATTTCCATTCTTCTACGATTTTTATCTGGATTTTTTTTAAGCTTTTCGGTTCTTCTTTTACCCAGTCAATAACTTGTTGACCTTGTGCTTCTGTCAATTTAGGTTTTCTCCCTCTTCCTCGACGATTATAAAAACCAATTAGTTTTCTATCTTCCCAGGCCGTCAACCAATTATAGATGGTCTTTCTCGTAACTCCAAATATTCCGCTCAATTCTTCTATCGTGGTTCCCTGAAAACTTAAGAGTATACATTTCGCTCGCTCTCTTACTTGATGATGTTTACTAGCTCGATAAATTCTCTCTAGCATTTTCTGGCTCTCGGGGTTTAGGTCTCTAATCAATCTCATTGTATTTTCCTGCTGCTTCGTTTTTTTATGTATTATACTTCTTAATTTTTTATTTGGGTAATTAATTTTGCATGACTACTTAATGTCCAGTCGGTTGCGAAAAGAAAGAAACTCTGTTTCCGATCTAAAGATACACTTGGTCTGTGTGACAAAATACAGAAGTAAGGTTTTTACTGGTAAAAGTCTGACTTTGATTGAAAAGTCTTTTAGGGAAGTTGCGGAAAAGATGAATTTTCAGATATTGGAATTTAACGGGGAGTCCGATCATGTACACGCATTGATTGAATACCCGCCGAAACTATCTATTTCTGTAATGGTCAATTCTTTAAAAGGAGTCTCTAGTCGTAGGTATGGACAAGCTGGATATCCTAAGCCATACGGGAAAGACGCTCTTTGGTCGCCCAGTTATTTTGTATCTTCTGTAGGAGGTGCGCCACTGGAAGTTCTTAAGTGCTACATTAAAAATCAGGAAAAGCCGTCGTAAAACGACGGGGTTTTAACCCAAATTTTCGATAAGTTGGGTACTATTTTTGTAGATAGTGCAGAAATCTACAGGAGCTCAAGTAATGAGTGAATCAGAAAGCAACAAGGTGCGTTACAAACCATAACGCACCAAAATTTTTATTAATCTCTAACAAAGATTACAGGGGTCGATAGACGCGATAATCGATATTGGGGAAAATATTGTCGATTTCCTCGACTTTTTCCAGCCAACCGGCATCAATCTTCTCGGATTTCACATCTTCATAGATTTTATTTAACCGCAGCAGGTGGGAACGAGTGCGCCGGACAGCATAGGGAACCATCGTACCGGTTCGCATAATAAACGCCCAATCAGAAGATTGTGCTAATAATAACTCCCGGGCCGCCTGATTTAAAGCCCGTTCCTGCAATTCATCCTCCGCTTCATGATGACTTAATTCAATCATCCGTTCTGTGCCTTTGTGTAGGTGAGGATAGATCCAAGCGTTAGTTTCATTCAGCCAGTATTCATGGAAACCCTTATAACCCCAACTGGATTGGGAAGGACGACAGACCTGCTGGGTCGGGTTAGACCGGAGATAATCGGCTAAATGGGTCATTTGGTAGATATTTTGGTCATACCAAGACTTGCGGAACAGAAAATCAATAAACCAGGGTCCCTCATACCACCAGTGACCGAATAACTCGGCATCGTAGGGAGAAACAACAAGGGGAGGACGGCCCATAATTCCGGCTAAACTCTCCACTTGCCGCTCGCGATTATACATAAAATTGCCCGCGTGTTCGGCGGCTTTTTCTTTGGCCCAGTAGGGGTCATAAAGCCCTTTTTCCGATAAACCACCGTCCCGGCTAGTAATTTTGTGGTATTTGATGCCTATATTCTTGCGTTGACCGTTGGGCATGATATAGGGCTTAATATACTCGTATTCCGCTTCCCAGCCCAAATCTTTATAGAATTCCCGATAGACCACATCCCCCGGATAACCAACTTGGGAAGACCAAACCTGTTGGGAAGATTCGTGGTCACGACCGAAAGCAGCCACCCCGGTTTCCGTGAAAATGGGCGCATAACTGCCGTAACGGGGGCGAGGACGACCGTAGAGAATACCGTGGCCATCGACGAGGAAGTAACGAATGCCCGCGTCGGCTAACATTCTTTCTACCCCTTCATAGTAGGCACATTCCGGCAACCAAATGCCCTTGGGACGACGACCGAAATTTTCTTCGTAGTGTTGACAGGCCACCTCAATTTGCGCCCACACCGCTTGTGGGTACATTTTCATCAGGGGCATATAACCATGGGTCGCACCACAGGTGATAATTTCTAGGTTATTACTGTCGAGGAATTGTTTAAAAGCTTTGACCAGATCTCGATCGTATTTTTCCCAAGTTTGTCGGATACTTTGGAAAGATTCAGCGTAATATTCGGCTAAGTAGCGAATATGGCCATTGTGTTGATTATGGTCGATTTCTTTAGCAATTAATTCTTCTAACTTACCTAAGTGTTCTTCATAACGCTCTTGCAGTAACGGATCCCGCAGCATCGACACCAAAGGCGGAGTCATGCTCATGGTCATTTTAAAATCGATACCGTCCCGCTTGAGACCTTCAAAAACTTGCAGCAGAGGGATGTAGGTTTCTGTGATTGCTTCGTATAACCATTCTTCTTCGAGGACGTAATCGCTTTCGGGATGGCGGACGAAAGGGAGATGAGCGTGGAGAACTAGGGCAACATAGCCAAAAGCCATAGGATTTCTTCTTAGAATTAAGGAATAAAACTTTAAGATTAGGTTGAGTAGATTTTATACTATCTTAAGCTTCTACAATAAAGAATATGATAAAAGTCGATCGATCGTCGATCGATCTCGTCAATCCCTAGGTTTACTAATTTTCCGATGCTCCCATCTAACGAGCCACTGACTGCTTTAGGGAGAGAGACGACAACGCCTCTCTCGATTCAACTTTTGCTGTTTGTTGATGACCGTCCCAGTTCTCAAGAAATTATCCGTCAAATTCAGTCCTATCTCCAGTCTTTAAAGTCTGATTACCCAATTGACTTGCAGATCATCGAAATTCGCCAGCAACCTCATTTAGTCGAACATTTTCGCCTTGTAGCTACCCCCGCCTTGGTCAAAATTGCCCCCGGCCCCCGCCATACCCTCGCGGGCAGTAATCTGGTGGAACAGTTTAAAGAATGGTTGGTACGCTGGCAAAAAGCGATTAAAGAGGAGGTCAAAAATCATCCCGCTGAGGATGCACAACTTCAAGAGGTGGAACATTCGGGCGAACTCATCCGCATCGCCGATGAGGTTTTTCGTCTCAAACAAGAAAAGGAAGAATTATTAGAACAATTAAAATTTAAAGACCAAATTTTGGCTATGTTAGCCCACGATTTACGCAGCCCTCTCACCGCCGCTTCCATCGCCGTGGAAACCCTAGAATTAGCCTATCATCAACCGGATACTGAGCGCAGTCTGCAATTACGAGAACAACTGCACCAACAGGCCCGCAAACAGTTTCGGATTATGAACCGTTTGATTACGGATATTCTGCAAGCTTCTAAGAGCATGGCGGCGCAATTCACTCTCCAACAGAGTAAATTTTATCTCCAATCCCTCTGTCAGGAAATTTTGTCTCAATTTACCGATACTTTTCAGGAAAAGACTTTAATTCTCCAAAGCGATATCCCCCAAGATCTGCCCCCCGTCTATGCTGATGAGGAGTTAATCCGACAGGTGATTATTAATCTCCTGGAGAATGGGATCAAATATACCCCCGCCGGCGGCGAAATTACCCTTTCTGTCCTCCATCGTACTACTCAAAAAGTACAGGTGAGCATCAGTGATACCGGCCCCGGCATCCCCGAAGAAAAACAAGAGCATATTTTTGAGGGTCATGTGCGTCTCAAACGGGATGAGGGTAAAGAAGGTTATGGCATCGGTTTATCGGTCTGTCGCAAGATTATTCGCGCCCACTACGGTCAAATTTGGGTGGATAGTGTCCCTGACCACGGCAGTAGTTTTCACTTCACCCTGCCAGTTTATCGCTAAAATGCTCCGCTAACCAATTATCAATGTCCCCTAAAACTAAGTCGGGGATTTCCCAGGGGAACAGATGGGCCGTATCTGGGTAACATTTCCACCGAGACAGTTTCAGTTTTTCGGCCGTTTCTTGGCTAGAGGCATTGGTAATATGGCGATCATTTGCCCCCGCCAGAACCAGGCAGGGAATTGTAACTTTGTCAAGAGATTTTAAACAATTGTAACCTTTTTTTAAAGCCCGATTTAAAGCGCGATCGGCAAATGGAGAAGTTTGTAAGTAGGCAGGAACAGCATCTTGAGCGAGATATTGATAGGCGATCGCTTGATGTTGTGAAAAAAGGTACTGAAACAGGGAACGACGAGCAAAAGTATCAATATTCCAACGCCATCCCGGTTTAATCTGATTGAGAATTGCCGCCATCCCCGTCAAAACTAAATCTGTGGTGGTGATAGGAGGATGACTACCCCAAGGCCGCGCAGCCGAGGCCACTAGAATTAAACCAGGAAAGCGATCGGGATGCCGCAATACTAATTCCAGTGCGATTATACCCCCCAAAGACCAACCGAGAATTAAACATTGCTGGATTTTTTGGCGATCGAGCAGCCCGATTAAATCCTCTAGATGTTCTTCTAGCTGAAAATCGCGGCGATAACGACTTTTACCGTAGCCGCGCAGATCCGGGGCCAGGGTTTGCCAGCGTTGGCAAAAATGATCGGTAAATACAGACATACTGGCTGCCGAACCGGGATGACCGTGCAGACAGAGGATCGGATAGCCATTACCTTTAATGTTAACGTTTAGAGCGATCGACATTGATCAGTTATCAGTTATCAGTTATCAGATTTGAGTTTTAAGTGAGCAGTATGTATTAAGCGAGCAGTATTAAATAGCAGTTTCCTGCTGTCTTTTCACTGTTCACTGTTTACTGATCACTGATTATTGACTAGGATATATGAGCGATCGAGTCTCTGGTAAGTCATACTAGAGAATAGGAGAGAGTTGGTCTAGAGGTTGCGGAATCATTTGATCAATGATTGCGAGGAAAGTCCGAACTCCCGAAAGACCACACTTGCTGGATAACGTCCAGTGCGCGCGAGCGTGAGGATAGTGCCACAGAAAAATACCGCCCCTTTTTTCAGTGATTAGTAAACAGTGATCAGTAAACAGTAACGAAAGTAAATTCACTGATAACTGATAACTTTCCACTGATAACTTTCCACTGATAACTGATAACTGATAACTGATAACTGATTGGGGGTAAGGGTGCAAAGGTGCGGTAAGAGCGCACCAGCAGTATCGAGAGGTACTGGCTCGGTAAACCCCGGTGGGGAGCAAGGTGGAGGGACAAAGGTTGGTCTTTTTCCTGTCCCGTTCTTAGGAACCGCTTGAGGTAATTGGTGACAATTATCCCAGATAGATAACCTCTATTCCAACAAAGGTAAAAGCGATTTTACTGCTGTTGGGAAATACAGAATTCGGCTTATGTCTGACTCTCTCCTTTATCAGTTATCAGTTATCAGTTATCAGTTATCAGTATTCTCCGAGTCAGTATTCAGGAGATAGGAGATTGCTTTGATTTATTCTCCCCATCTCCCCCCGCAACGCGCACGAAGTGGTCTCCCCACACCCCACTTCCCCACACCCCACACCCTACACCCTACACCCCACACCCCTGCTCCCCGCTCCCATGTCCTTAAGTGATCCGCGTCGCCAAAAACAATTAAAAACCCTAGTGGAAAAGCTGGGTTTATCGGCTGATGTCCCCGTCAAGTGGGATTTATTAGATTTAGCTCTAACTCATCCCAGTATTTCCCGTGATAAGAATTATGAACAATTGGAATTTGTGGGCGATTCTGTGGTAAGACTGGCGGCGGCGGAGGTATTGTTAGAAACCTATCCGGAGGCGCTAGTGGGAGAATTTGCCGCCCTGCGATCGATGATGGTTAGCGATCGCACTCTGGCGGAATTTGCGGATCGCTACGGTTTCGAGCGTTATTTGTTGGTATCAAGTAGTACGAGTATCGATCAAGCGGGGAGAATTTCGCGACTAGCAGACGCTTTTGAGGCGGTCTTGGGAGCATTATATCTTAGTACACAGACTATGGTTTTAGTGCGTTCTTGGCTAGATGAACCACTAAGGGAAAAAGCGGCCGAAATTCGTCGAGATCCGGCCCGACAGAATTATAAGGATGCCTTGCAGGAGTGGACACAAGCAACATACAAAAAACTGCCGCAATATTTAGTAAAAGAAATCAATAGTTTAGATCAAGAACGTTTTTGTGCGGAAGTGTGGTTAAATGATCAGAAATTAGGAGTGGGAACTGGCAGAAGCAAAAAAGCAGCGGAACAGGCAGCGGCTAAATCAGCTTTTCTAGAAGTGGTTAAAGGCTAAATGAAGATATTTTTGCCTAACGGACGAATTGCCAGAGGCGAATTTTAAAATCATAATTACCACTAGCCAAATACTGCCCATCGGGACTAAAAGCCAGGGATTCCACCCAGTCGGAATTATTATCAAACCAAGCTAACTGTTTACCCGTGGTCACATCCCATAAACGCACACCGTCATTACTGGCACTAGCGAGAATTTGTCCGTTAGGATGGAGTGCCAAGGAGCGAATTCGGGCCGTATGACCGATGAGAGTAAATAATAACTTATTATTGCTCGTATCCCAGATTTTAATCGTGCGGTCTAAACTACCCGTAATTAAATTTTTGCCGTCGGGACTGTATAAAAGCTTGCTAACCGCTTGGGGATGGGCGGAAAATTTCGACAAAAATTTGCCCTCGCGGATGTCCCAAAAATTTACCTCACCGTTTTCATGACCACTAGCAAGGGTGACACCATCGGACTTCATCCCTAGGGAATAAACAAAATTACCCACCCAATTTAAACGATAGAGGGGACGGCGGGGAGGTTGCACTGTCCAGAGGCGAATTCCTTCCAAACCACCACTAATTAACGTTTTACCATCGGGAGTAACCGTAAGGGCGAGGACAGTATTACCGTGTTCGAGGGCAATTCCTAAATACTTGCCTTCCAGCAGATTCCAAAAATTAATAGAACCATCTAAACCGCTACTAACTAATAATCTTTCGTTGGGACTAATGGCTAAAGCTTTGACGCTGGTTCTTTGGGCGCGAGTTTGGGAGACTTTTTCTCCTGTTTTTACCGACCAAATTCTCAGGAGAGGATCCGTATCACTACCACCAGCGAGAACTAATTGGTTATCGGGGCTGAAAATCACAGCATTAGGGGTGGATTGTTGCCCTTCTAAGGTTTTAGCGAGGGTAAGTCTGCCTAAACCTTCTACTAGGATAGTTTCTGGGGTTTTTTCGCCACTTTCAGCCGCGGGTTTAGGGGGGGCAATGGGACTTTGGGCCTGACTAAGCTGATGTTGCCCGATTGCCAGCGTGGTTAAGACACTGACCACAATTGCCCCGACAAGTTTCTCCCCACCCATAAATCGGAATTTCATAAATTTAGTTGAATATTAACAAATGAACCGTGCTATAGATTCTAGCCTTTGAGGGGATTGATTGCCAAGCAAGGTCAGATTTTTGAGCTAAGAAGGTCGATTTTTTTCGTTTTTCAGGGTTGGTAAAGCTACTTGACCCGATTGGGGCGGTAAATAATATCTCGCCGCTTCTTCTCTGTTGATTGCCTTGGTTTTTTGACTCTGTTGCCACCTAGCAAAGATAGCGATCGCCATAATCGTTGCCCCTAAAGATAGCAGTGTCCATCTTTGTCCTAGAACCCCGATGATGACATCTACTGCCGCTGCGGTAAAGATAAAGCTAGTTATTGGTTCTTGACGGTAAGCTTTCTTGAGAAAAGGCGGCCAGAGGAGATTACTCATTTTATCTATTATTTTTACGGTTTCGATAATTCCAGCTTATCCTATCACCCTGAAAAATGTTGTCGATCGAGGTGATGGGGGTTTTTCAGTAATCAGTAATCAGTAATCAGTAATCAGTAAGAAAAATAGTATTAGGGATTCTACTGCTGAACTGCAAATAATCAACACCAGAGGAGCCGATCCTTTAACAAATACAAAGAGACGATACCCCCTCAAAACCAGTTGATAGGATTATGGTAGTGACCGAAATCAACTTTTAAGAATCTATAATGGGCTTTATTGTCCATTATTATCTAATATAACGGCTTTAAAGCCTGTTATATGCACTTTTCCTCGGTATTATCATGGCCTATCCTCTCTACGTCGCTTTTATTTGGCATCAACACCAACCCCTCTACAAATCCTGTCAAACTCGCACCGATGCTTCGGGACAATATCGCTTACCCTGGGTGCGACTGCATGGGGTGAAAGATTATCTCGATTTAATCCTGATTCTAGAACGTTTTCCCAAATTACACCAAACTGTCAACCTTGTCCCCTCTTTAATCCTGCAATTAGAGGATTACGTCAACGGACTAGCTATAGACCCCTATCTTGCCCTCACCGTCACCCCAGAAGCGCAGTTAACCCTGGCACAAAAACACTTTATCCTCGAACACTTTTTCGATGCTAACCATCGTACCCTGATCGATCCGCACCCCCGTTACGGGCAATTATACGCACAGCGTCAAGAAAACGGTCATAGTTGGTGTATTAGCCATTGGCATCTCCAAGATTATAGCGATCTCTTGGCTTGGCATAACCTCGCTTGGATCGATCCTATCTTTCACAGTGACCCAGAAATCGCTGCCTGGTTAGAACAGGGAAAAAACTTCACTTTAAGCGATCGCCAGCGAATTATCTCCAAACAGCGTCAAATTCTGCGTCGTATCTTGCCGCAACACCGGTTAATGCAGGAAACCGGACAACTAGAAATCATGACCAGTCCCTACACCCATCCAATTTTACCCCTGCTGGCCAACTCGGAAGCCGGCCGGGTAGCAGTGCCGAATATGACCCTTCCTCGGCAATATTTCCACTATCCTGAAGATATTTCCCGCCATCTCCAGAAAGCTTGGCAAATCTATATCGATCGCTTTGATAAACATCCTCGAGGACTTTGGCCCTCGGAACAATCCGTTAGTCCCGCGATTCTCCCCGCTGTCGCTAAACAGGGTTTTCAGTGGTTATGTTCCGATGAGGGGGTGTTAGGTTGGTCTCTGGGACATTACTTTCATCGCGACGAAAAAGGCAATATTAGCGAACCAGAATTGCTTTATCGTCCCTACTGTCTGGAAACTAGCAACGGCAATTTATCGATGGTTTTCCGCGATCATCGTCTCTCGGATCTGATCGGATTTAGCTATAGTGGCATGAAAGCGCAAGAGGCCGCTACAGACTTAGTTAAACACCTAGAAGCGATCGCCGAACAACTGAAAACCAACGCAGAAACCACGACCCTAGAAAAACCCTGGTTAGTTACCATTGCGCTAGATGGCGAAAACTGCTGGGAAAACTATCATCAAGACGGTTTACCCTTCCTAGAGAATCTTTATCAACTTTTAAGCGACCACCAAGCGATCGAATTAGTCACCGTCTCCGAATATCTCGATCGCTTTCCCGCTAATGCAAAAATCCCTGTCAATCAACTTCATAGCGGCTCTTGGATCGATGCCAATTTTACCACTTGGATCGGCGATCCCGCTAAAAATAAAGCTTGGGAATATCTAATTTTAGCCCGTCAAACCCTCGCTAATCACCCAGAAGCGACGGAAGATAATAACCCCGATGCGTGGGAAGCATTGTATGCAGCGGAGGGTTCCGATTGGTTTTGGTGGTTTGGTTATGGCCATTCCTCCAATCATGACGCAATTTTTGACCAACTTTTCCGCGAACACCTGATCGCTCTTTATCAAGCTTTAAATGAGCCAATTCCCTCCTATTTGCTCGAACCGGTGGAAGAACACGGGGATAAACAAAGTAATCGTCCACTGGCTTTCATTCACCCCATTATCGACGGTTTTGGGGACGAACAGGATTGGGATAAAGCCGGACGGATCGAAATTGGCGGCGCCAGTGGTACAATGCACCGGACTTCCTTAGTACAAAGACTCTTTTTCGGTTGGGATCACCTCAATTTTTATCTGCGTTTCGATTGGAAACCGGGGGCAGAATTAGGCAAAGATATCCCGCCTGAAGTGCATTTATATTGGTATTATGACGAAGTGCATCGTCTGCAAAGTCCAATTCCCTTAGCAGATATTCCCCCTCGATCGCCCCTCGATTACGGTTATCATCATCATCTAGGAATAAATTTAATCACGGAATTTACTTGGTTAGAAGTCGCTCAAGAATATTTTACTTGGCAGCGAGTTCCTAGTAGTGCCAAAGCTTCTTTTAATCAATGTTTGGAAATTGCTGTCCCCTGGGAAGGATTACACATTGAACCCGATGCTCGTCTCCATTTAATCGCAGTTTTAGCCAATCAAGGTCAATACTATGATTTCCTCCCCGTTGAAGAATTAATCTTCCTGCAAAGACCTTAAATCAGTGATCAGTTATCAGTAATCAGTAATCAGTAATCAGTAATCAGTTTTTTAGTTATCAGCTAGAATCATACTAAATCCGTTGAGTATAGGCTACATATCAGGATAGGCAAGAGGCAAAAGAGGAAATATAGCGTTTCCTGTTCGCAAGAGGTACACTATCGATGTTGAAAAGCTTAATTAGCAAAGGTTTAAGTGTGCCACACAGGTGTGAGAACCGCTATAGATAATCAGTCTTTAATAACCAGATTTAGTATTAAACGCTATCCTTGGGGAAATGGATGCGGATTACTGGCAAATTCACCACATCTGTGCAGCGGGAAATTAGCTATATAGTCCCATGATCTAGCTTTTTCAGGGCGCTGAGAGCATGGAGACGGACGATCCCTTCCCCATCGGCTGCTAAAGTCAGCAAAATACTTTTATTATCCCGATCTAATTCTCCTAAAGCGATCGCTAGAGACTGTTTAACTCCTGTATCACCGAGGATCGCGGGATGGGAGTGATAAAAATTACCGAGAATTTCCCCTGCTTGTTGGCGTAATTTCTGGCAGGTTTGCCGGCCGAGAATAGCGATAATTTCCCGACAAATCAAGACATTTTCGCTATATAAAGCTTTTTCTAAGTAATTTAAAGCTTCCTCATCCTCGATCCAGCCTAATGCTCGCACTACAGTTAATTTTAAACTATCGGGAGTTAAGGAAGATTGCAGGAGTGGATTTAAAGCTTTGGCTGAGGTTGCTGTGCCGATACGACCGAGAGCGATCGCCGTTTCTTGACAGATCTCGAGGTGGATATCGAATAACAGCGGTTGCAGATGGTTAACTAAATCTGCTTGGGGATAATTCGTCCCTAGGTAACTACTAGCTTTAATTGCTTCCCGTCGCACCTCGATGGCCGGATCCTGTAAAGCATCGAGGATAATCGCAGTAATCTGGGGATGGTGAAAACTGCTTAAAGCTTCGATCGCCATGGACCGAATGGCACTAGATTGATCCTTAACTACGGTTAAAAGCGGTTCGATAATTTCCGGCCGGCGAATTTGTGATAAAGCTTGTACGGCTAAAAAACGCCTGTTCGAGTCGGACAGTAATTGTTCTAAACTGGAGATGGCAGAACTGCCGATATTAGCTAAAGCGGCCGCAGCCATTTGGCTGATTTCCTCCTCCTCCGATTTTTGCAATAATTGACTGAGAGCGAGAATACAGGCTCGATCGTCAAATTGACTGAGAATTCTCGCCAGAAACCAGCGCATTTCCCCATCTTGTTCCTCGGATTCTAACAGGGCAATTAAAGGAGCGATCGCTGGTTTGCCGATTTGGGGAAATAGTTTAGCTATCTCCCATCGCTGTTGAAAATCACATTTTTGTAAAGCTTCTAGGGCTAAATCGAGGATTTCATCGTTAATAATCGGTTCAATCGCATCTTTTTGGTTTAAAAGTCGCTGTATGCTGGCGTTTACTGTCTCCCAGTCTTTTTTATTCAACGCTATCTGAGCTTTTTCTAGCAGAGCTTGCATCGTGAGAAATGGCCTCGATTTTCGTGCTACCTATCCCAAGAATGTCAGACTTTCTCGCTTTTGTCCTCTCTTCTATGCAAGAAACCGATAATAAATCTCAAAATTGTGCATCAGACTTCAGTTTATCCTTAATTCTCTCGGGATAACCGAACAGAAAAGTATATGCTAGGCTACATTTAATCTAACCAAACCAAGAGAGCCGAGTTTTTTGTTGGAAGTGAAACTGCCTCATCCTGAAAGTACCATCATAGATGATCACAAACTAACTGGTTATTCCCTAAATCTAAATCATGCCGATGGACGGCATAAAGCCCGTGTTTTTAAATCGGCCTTAAACTTAGATATTGATGACGTTCAATTTCTTAAAAACGCACTCTTAGAAGCCGTTAAAACCTATGATGCTATTCCCGATAAAATCAATCAATATGGCCAAAAGTATATTATTGACTTTCCCCTGAATCATCAAAACAAAACGGCTATTATTCACAGTGTTTGGATAATCAGAAACGAGGAAAATTTTCCCCGTTTAGTTACTTGTTATGTACTTTAAGGAGATAATGAAATGAAACTCTTAGATGTGGTTGCTTTATTAGAAGACTTACCCCAATTGGGATTATATCGCGGGCAAGTGGGAACAATTGTAGAAGTCTATGAGCCAAATGTTTTTGAAGTTGAATTTAGCGATACTTCTGGCCTTGCTTATGCTATCGAAATCTTACAAGAAAATCAATTAATGTTATTACATCATTCTCCCTTAGAATCCCAAAAATTAACCGCTAAGTAGCGTTTGCTGTTGACTATCTAAATCACTCGTTAAGACTGTCTATGAGAGGGGAAAAGGGAGCTTTTTTTCAGTGTTGCCAAAGGCACGGCGTAGCCGTCCAGTAAACAGTAATCGGTGAACTGAAAACTCACATCTGATAACTGATAACTGATCACTGATCACTGACTTGTGAGGGCGCATCAGCGATCGCACAGTAGGGACGACTATAACAAAGGGGTATTTCCAGGTCGTGTTCTTCCAAAAATTCCCGATTACTTAAAATCTTAGCGGTTTCTCCCTCTGCCACCACCTGACCACGACTTAAAACCACTGTGCGATCGCATAGTTCTAAAGCCAGATCGAGATCATGGGTGGCGATCACTTGGGTTTGGGGTAAAGTGGCCAACAGTTGTATTAATTGCCGACGGGATCGGGGATCCAGTTGGGCGCTAGGTTCATCAAAAACCAAGACCTGCGGCAACATGGCTAAAACCCCCGCAATCGCCACGCGTTTTTTTTCACCCCCCGATAGATTCTGACTGTTTCTCTTACCGTAATGTTTGGAATCCAATCCCACCGCGTGTAAAGCATGATGACAGCGATGGTTTAAATCCTCTCCGCGAATTCCCTGATTCATCGGTCCAAAAGTCACATCTTCCCAGACAGTGGGCATAAATAGCTGATCGTCGGGGTTTTGGAAGACTAAACCGACAAAATTGCGGATATTTTCTAAATTCTCCGGTTTAACTTGGTAGGGACCGACGGTGATTCTACCGGTTTGTGGCGGGAGAATACCGTTAAAATGCAGTAATAAGGTGGATTTTCCCGATCCATTGGCCCCGACCAAAGCGACCTTTTCCGTAGCTTCAATGGCTAAATTAATACCTTTTAACGCTTCTGTGCCGTCAGGATAGGTATAAACTAGGTTTTCAATAAAAATCGGGTTGTGGTGCATGAAAAACGAGACTTTTACCTGAGTAGATGTACCATTTGACCCCAGAGGATCAGAATTACTATGCAAATTATAGCGAGATAATCTTTCAGCTTGCTTTGGGGAACCTGTACAGAGGGCAAGGAACCGGTGTAACCCCTCGATAACATGGCTTGATAAATGCGATCGCCACGTTCGTAGGTACGGATAAATAAAGCGCCGATCATGTGTCCCACTAGCAGCCGTTGCCATCGGGGACTACTCATTAAATTGCGCGCAATTGCTGCCCTTCGCATGGAATTAAATTCAGCGATCAAAACAGCTAGATAACGGTACATAGAAGCCAAAATTGCCACCAATAAAGGGGGAGTTTTCAGGGTAACTAATGCTTGCAACAGGTCGGGAATTGCTGTCGTTAAAACCAGAATATTGACCGTACAAAGACAGAGAAAAGCTTTTAGGGCGACACTGCCTAAAACTAGCAATCCCTCGCTAGTTATCCGCAAAAATCCCCAAGACCAAAGAATTTCGCCGCCATCACGAAAAAGAGTTCCCAATAAAACCACACCGATAAAGACAAATTCGATCGCTACTCTTTGTAAAAGTACGGGAATAGCCACCCGACTGATCAGAATTAAAATAATTAATCCTAATCCGTAAATCCCCCAAGTTTCCCAGCTACCATTCGGCGTTAAGGCTGTGGCAAAAACTAACAAAAGAGTAACTAAAACCCGGGTATGGGGCGCGAGTCTCTGCCAAAAACCGAAATTTTGGCACTCATTTTCGCAAGAAAAAGTAGCAATATGTAGCATTTATTCAGTTATCAGTTATCAGTTATCAGTTAGAAAGGGGATTTAGGGATTTAGGGGTTTAGGGGTTTAGGGGTTTAGGGGTTTAGGGAAATTTCAGCTAAATGCCCCACTTCCCCACTTGCCCACGTCCCCACGTCCCCACGTCTCGACTCCTTACTCCTGATTTTGGGATTTTGCAATCACTAATTTACCGATACCCCAAGCGATGCCGAAAGTGGCAAGAGTTCCCAGAAAACCGGCGAGGGGAGTGGCGACACCTTCGGGAACACCTTTGAGGGCATAACCATCAAAAATTCGGGCGAAAGGTAATTGACTACCTAGGGCGTTAGGGTCTTCTTTTTTGCTAAATTGCAAGTCTTCCGCCACTCGATCGAGTCCGTCGGGATCGGGACTGGCAAAGGGAGAAAGAAAAACGGCGATAATTAGGGAACATACTAGGCCAATCAGAAAAAATTGGCTATTTCTGCGAATATTCATGGGCTAATCTTTATTAAACCTCTTGCATAATTAATTTTTGAGGGTTCAAAAACGGTAAAAATAAGGATTAAATTGCATAAAATCCTTAAATAGACCATTTAATTGATTATTATTCATTCTTAATTCTCCTGACGACCGACTCCTGACTCCTGACCCTAACAACAATTTTTGATTTTTACAAGAGGTCTAATGACGTTTCACGGTTTGGGACTTTCAACGGGACTGCCATCGGCAATATCTAACTCGATATTCGGACCGCGATCAAGAACCTCCACATCCCATTGTCCCCGACGAGCGGACTCAAAGACAAGATAACGACCATCGGGACTAAGACGGGGATTTCGCAACCAACCGCGATAATTTTGACTCAATAACTCAGAACGATCGGTAATGCGGTCATATAAAGCGATGACGGGACGACCCTCAATAATCACCACATAAGCCAGATAACGCCCCGTTTGGCTTAAACTGGGGCTATCGGTAATTTCTTGACCCGTATATAATCCCCCTAGGGCTTGGTATTGTTTTGTCTGCAAATCATAAAGCAGCATCTGATTACTACCGCGACGATTAGACAGCAAAGCAAGCCAACGACCATCACCGCTCAGGGCGGGTTTTTCGTCATTATAGCGACTATTTAGGGTTCCTGTAGAAAAACCGGGGTTATTGAGATTACAACCGCCTATAACCCCTAAAAACAAGCAGATAAACAGTAAAAAGGGAGCTTTGGTCATCGGACCTACTCCTTAATAATCAAACCTAGTCGGATTATCATTACTCGACTCCCGTTCACTATTATCCGGTCTCTCCCAATCTTCTCGATCGCTCGTATCGCTAGGATCGATCGGTTGATAATCGACGTATTCCCCTTTAAATGGCGGATCATCCTCAATTATTGGGCGAGGACGACGTTTTTGGCTAGTGCGGGGCGGTTTACTGCTCGTCTCTTCACTAGCGGGACGACGACGGGGACGGGGACTGGTTTCTTCCCAATCATCACCGCTACGGCGCTGATCATAAACATCTCGAGCGCTAGTGGGGGAACTATTGCGGGGACGACGATTAGCCGTTTGGCGACTGCTAGGATCGGCCGGCCGACGGGTGCGGGTGCTGCGGGGTTCCTCGTCCTGATAACTAGAAGTGCGGGAAGAGCGGGGATCATCGTAACCGCGTAAACGGGGATTATCTTCGTAACGTTCCTCTGGTTCGTAGGTGTCGAGGGGTTCTAATTCGGCCCGATATTCCCGACTCACAGGACGTTCATCCACAAAAGACGTGCCGCGGCGGGCCTGTTCCGTGGTTAAACCCCGCAATTTTACCGTCTCGAAGGCAAAAAACACCGCTGCCCCGGTCAGCAAAAATTGTCCGAATTGCAAAATCGGATCCAGTCGCCACCCTTGAAAAAGTAGAATTAAACCGCACAGTAAACCAACGGCGGCAAAAAATATATCATGATCCCTAGAAAGTTCCGGCCGCACCGAGCGCAGGAAGTATAATCCCGCTCCAGCCACTGCCAGAAAAATTCCTAAGATACTGGCCGAATTCAGCCCAAAATTGACCATCTTTATCTCCCTTCTCGGTGCTTAAATTCAAGAATCGAGTCTTTATCTATCGCCGTCAGTTTTCAGCAGCAATCCTGCTGTTTTTAACTCAAGGAGTCGATCTATATCCTAACCCCCAAGTCTAGCACTATATCTATCATCCTCGATTCTAACTTACTCGATCGAGCCTAGCTCACACAACTATTGTTGAGGAAGTGGGGAAGTGGGGAGACCACTTCGTGCGCGTTGCGGGGGGAAGTGGGGAAGTGGGGAGATTTTATCAGTGAACAGTGAACAGTAAACAGTGAACTGAAAACTCACATCTGATAACTCACATCTGATAACTGATAACTGATAACTGATAAGGCTGAGATTTTAACAAAATCTTTAGGAATTGCCCATTGACAGGATTGACTAAATGTGATGTGTAGGTTTCGGGCATTTTAACGTGATTTCTTGATCACTTTTGAGCGATCGCTATCGTTGGGAAGTTAATCGCCGAAAGTCTGAAAGGAGGGATTTTCATTGATGCACATCATGGTTAATTTGTCAAGTACCTAAGTCCTAATCTTAATAAGATTCAGACAGAAATTTTTCTGTCATATCATAAAATTAACTTAACCTAGACAAGAGGGAATTAGCATAGAATGTGATTATAATTCAGGCTAAACATATAGTCTGTTTGTATTCATAGTCCATTCAATCCATAGAATAAGGTGTGAGGATTGACCCATGTCAAAACTATTCAAGAATTTAGTAAAGGTAACTCCTTTAGTATTAGGTGCTTCCGTAGCGGCTGCTGGCAGCGCAGTGGCTCAAACTATGCCTGGTACACCTCAACTCAAGGTTGATCCAGTAGCGCAACAACAACTCGATCGCATTCAACGCGCCCAAAATAGTCAGCAGATTAATACGGGTGTTTATCAGGGTTCCATGTCCCAGGTGACTAGCGTTAACCAACTGCGGGACGTATCTCCCACCGCTTGGGCCTACGAGGCATTAAGAAGTCTTGTGGAACGTTACGGTTGTATCGTTGGTTATCCCGACCGTACCTTCCGTGGTGATCGCGCCACCACTCGTTGGGAATTTGCCGCAGGTTTAAACGCTTGTTTAAACGTCATGGAACGTTTAATTCAAGATGGTGTCGGGGTACTCAGAGAAGATATCGATAAATTAAAACGTCTTGTTCAAGAATTTGAAAGCGAACTAGCGGCTTTAGGGGCTAGAGTAGATAACCTTGAACAGCGCGTTGCTTTCTTGGAAAACAATCAATTTTCCACCACCACCAAACTCAGAGGTGAGGTAATCTTCAGTGTCGCCGATAGCTTCGGTGGTCGAGCTGCCATTAGAAATACCAACGGTACGGTAACTGGTGCCAGCAATCAAGATGAAAGTCAAACAGTATTTAATAATCGGGTTCGTCTCAACTTTGAAACCAGCTTCACCGGTAAAGATTTGTTAAGAACCCGTTTACAAGCGGGTAACTTTAACAACACTTTTAACCAAAGTGGTCCGACGAGAACCAACATGACCCGTCTAGCATACGATAATGGTCGTGACAACGATGTCACCATCGATGACTTGTTCTACCGCGCTCCCATCGATACTCCCTTCGGTAAAATCACCGTTTGGGTTGGTGCTAACGAGTTAAACCTAGATGACGTTTTCATCACTACTAACCCCTTCCTCGCCGATAGCGGTACAGGTGCTTTGTCTCGCGGTCAACGCTACAATAACATCGTCTTCCGCGGTCCCGATGGTGTTGGTGCGGCGGTCAGATTTAATATCGGGGATGTTTTCCAAGTCACAGGAACCTACCTAGCTAGTGGTGGGACTGATGGAGCCAGCAATCCTAACCCCGGTAGCGGTTTATTTAACGGTTCCTACAGTGCTGGCGCTCAGGTTGGTTTCTCCTTCATCAAATTTGCCGATATTAACTTCGTCTATGTTCGCAGTTATCAAACTGCGGATAGTATGAGTTCTGGTTTATTCGGTAACGTCAGCAGCCCTCTGACTGAGCGTCCCTTCGGTAACGTTGCTACTGTAGCCGACCGTTTCGGTCTTCAAGCGAGCGCCCAGGTTATCCCTGGAGTCTTAAATCTAGGGGCATGGGGGGGTTATGCCAATGCCTCGGCCACGGGAGTTAATGCTGCGATCGGAGACAATAACACTGGTATCTGGTCTTGGAACCTTAATCTTTCCGTCCTCGACCTCTTTGCCGAAGGTGCGGCCTTCTCTTTAGGTGGTGGTCAAGTACCCCGTTCCGATAAAGAAAGCAGCACCTCTTACATGGTAGAAGCCCAGTATAAGTTCCCAGTCACCAAAAACATCCTGATTACCCCCGGTGCCTACGCGGTCTTCAACGGTAACAACGAAGGTAACGCCATTTTGGTCGGTGTCATCCGGACAACTTTCCGCTTCTAAGCTGAGTTGACGGACTTGAAAAAACGGTGGGATTTGTAGATCTCACCGTTTTTTTACTTTTAACTTTTCACTGGATATAGCCATTTATGAGAAGATGATCGGAGCGTCCCAAACGCTGCTATATTTACTTCGCCTATTTAGTTGCTTATCTATGCACTCTCTGTCTTTCCCCCGTCGCACTAAAATTGTGGCCACGATTGGCCCAGCCTCGCAAAATAAGGAAACATTACGTCAGATGATCAAGGCGGGGGCGACGACATTTAGATTAAACTTTTCCCATGGCGATCACGATTACCATCGTCACAGCATTAACCTGATCCGTCAGTTAGCCTTTGAACTCAATCAACCGATTGGCATCCTTCAGGATCTACAGGGGCCAAAAATTCGCTTAGGTAAATTTGCCTGTGGGTCGATTACCCTGAAACCGGGGGAACCCTTTATCCTTACTTCTAGGGATGTGGAATGTAATCAGGAAATAAGTTCCATTAGCTATCCCTCTCTGGCCCAAGAAGTCCCAGAAGGTTCCAGAATTCTCCTCGATGATGGTAAAGTCGAAATGCGGGTGGAATCAGTGGATCGCCTGAAAGGTGATCTTTCCTGTCGCGTGGTGGTTGGGGGTGTCTTATCCAGTAATAAAGGGGTAAATTTTCCCAACGTCTATCTGTCGGTGAAAGCTTTAACCGATAAGGACAAAAAAGATTTAATGTTCGGACTGCTGTGGGATGTGGATTGGATCGCCCTCAGTTTTGTGCGTAATCCCCAAGATATCCTCGAAATTAAAGAATTAATCGCCAGTGCGGGTAAATCTATCCCCGTGATCGCTAAAATTGAAAAACACGAAGCGATCGAGGAAATGGAGGCAATTTTATCCCTCTGTGATGGTGTTATGGTGGCCAGGGGAGATTTAGGAGTAGAATTACCAGCCGAAGACGTGCCAATCCTGCAAAAACGCCTGATTAATACCGCTAATCAGCTAGGCATCCCGATTATCACCGCCACTCAAATGCTTGACAGTATGGCCAGTAATCCTCGTCCCACCCGCGCCGAGGTTTCTGACGTAGCTAATGCGATTTTAGATGGCACTGACGCGGTCATGCTTTCCAATGAAACGGCTGTGGGTCATTATCCCATCGAAGCGGTGGCAACGATGGCCCGCATTGCCGAAAGGATCGAACGGGAACAGATCAATAGTGCCGCTCGCTCTAACAATAAACAATCGATTCCTAACGCTATTTCCTCGGCAGTTAGTCAAATTGCCGAACAATTGGGGGCAGCGGCAATTATTACCCTGACAAAAACCGGCTCTACTGCCCGTAATGTCTCCCGATTTCGCCCCAAAACCCCGATTTTAGCCGTTACTCCCCATCGAGAAGTGGCACAGCAGTTACAGCTAGTTTGGGGCGTAAAACCGATGTTATTACTCGATTTACCCTCCACCAGCCAAACTTTTCAAGTGGCGATGAATCTTGCCCAGGAAAATAACCTCCTCGCGGATGGTGATTTAGTGGTGATGACGGCGGGAACTCTGCAAGGGGTGGCCGGTTCCACGGATTTAATTAAGGTGGAAGTGGTAAAATCCCTTTTGGGCAAGGGTACGGGTATCGGCCAGGGTGTGGCTAGTGGCCGGGCGCGAGTGGCCCATAATGCCCGAGAAGTGGGTAGTTTTAGTAACGGGGAGATTTTAGTCGTTCCCACCACCAGCGCCGAATATGTGGATATGATGCGGAAAGCTGGCGGAATTATCACCGAAGATACCGCGATGAATAATCACGCCGCTACTATCGGTTTAAAATTGGGTATTCCTGTGATTGTCGGGGTTAAAGATGCCACGAAAATTATCCGCGAAGGGGTGATCATTAGTCTCGATGCTCAACGGGGTTTGATTTATTCTGGTATTGGCAAGGGTGCGGCAACTATGAAAAACTGAGTCGGTCGTCAGTATTCTCCGAGTCAGGAGTCAGGAGACACGAGACACGAGACAGGAGACAGGAGACAGGAGACAGGTTTTATTTATTCTCCCCATCCCCCCACACCCCACACCCCACACCCCACACCCCACACCCCACACCCCAC